>CAUSGP010000170.1:0-5362 GCA_963531075.1 uncultured Actinomycetaceae bacterium
TGTACTTGGAAGCCAACCGGTCGAGTTCTTCGCTGGAGACTCCTTGAAGGCCTTCCTCGCGCAGTGAATCGATGGGAAGAAGCACTTCGGCGGCCACACTGTTGCACCAGAGTTCCTCCGCTTTCTCGCTTCTGAAGTCCAGAGCGGCTTCCGAAAGGGCGCTCCTGCCCAACCAGATATGCGCCAACTCGTGTATCAGCGTGAAGATCTGCGCCGCTTTAGTGTCCGTCGCATTGACAAAGACGAGCGGAACGACGGGGTCGCACAGGGCGAATCCGCGAAACTCGTCGCAATCCAGCTTGCGGTGAGTGTTGTCGCCGACCACGCCGTTGATCATGACGAGCACTCCGGCACGCTCGACGCTGTCCACGAGAGCACGTAAAACGCTCTGCCTGTCGGCGGACCCAGAGCTGTCTTCCAATCCGAAATCAAGCAACTCGCGCATTCGCGCCGCCACCTGTTCAGCGGGCGAATCGATCGTTGCAGCACCGACGAATTCCAAAGGTTCAACCCCGTTGGCCAGAGCGTAATCGCGATACCAGTCCTGGCGGTTCTGGCACAGGTAGATCGTGTCGAGGAGATCCGCGGAGGGCCGCCGAATCCCCTTACTGCCAACAGTGCGCAAATCGGGTATTGGCACAGTCTCGACAGGCGGCTCAGAAAGGAACAAAAACCCAAAAGGCGTGTGAGTTTTGTTGGCAAATTTTTCAAGCTGCTTGACGGTAGGACGGGCCTCGCCACTGACCCATTCGGAGAACTTGGGTTCCCTTTTGGCGGCGGTTTCAACGTCCCAGCCTGCACGCTCAACAGCCCAATAGAGCACCTCGGGGGCGACGTCTACCCTGGTGACCACTGCTGCACCTCCTAACCGGGTCGGTGCCTGTCATCTTATCCGCAATCTTATCCGCAAATGGAAGGCCTAGTCGGCCTTGCCTTTCTCCTTTTGCAAGGTCGACTTTGCAAGGCCGACCAACTGCAAAGCTAACGAACGTCCCTGCGTTCGAACAGCCATGCCGCGATCGCCGTGAGGCACACGACCCACACGAGGAGAACGAGCATCCCGGGGCCCGGATCGAGAGCGTCTCCCCCGGCCCGCGTGAAAACGGCGAAAGTCGAACGGTCGGGAAGGAAGCGGGCCGCCGAGACTATTCCCGACAGCAGCTGGGAGAGCCCCAGGAAGAGGGGAATGAGAACCGCCCCGGGGACGACGGCGGACCGCCAGATGATAGCAATGCCCCCGGCCACAAAGGCCATTCCCACCCAAGAAAGCGCGATCATCACAGCCTTGCCCGCCCCGGGAAGAGCGACGCCCCCGGCGGATATCGACAGGCTCAGCCAACCTGCGAGAACGCTTCCCGCCAAGGCGGCGAGCGTGAGCGTCGTCAGAACGGCCAGCTTGGCCGCCAAAAGGCGCAATCGCCGCGGCGTCGCCAGAAGTGCCCCGCGAAGGCTCGAGCTCTCGTACTCCTGCCCCAAAACCCCCATCGCGAGGATCGCCGTGAAAAGCTGGGACAGCTGGAGGGACCGAAGCAGGCCTTCGCTTTCTCCAGCGGCGTTGCCAGCCGCAATCGCGACGACGGGCACGCATGCCAACGGGGCTGCGACCCCGAGGGCGCCAAAGGGGTGGGTTATGGATTTGCGCAGCTCGGACGCGTAGAGCCCCACAGCTATCGCGCCCCCACGTCCCGCCTGGAAAATACCGCCCATCCGGCGGCGACGAACAGCACGAGCCATACGACGAGGGCCATGAAACTCGCATTTTGGCTGACGTGACACGACTTGTCCGGAACTGCGGAAAGGCAGCTTCCGGCCACCGAGGGCAGGAAGGCGCTTCCGCTCCACCGGCTCACAAGTGCGTTGCCTATTCCAATGGTCAGCGGGGCCAGCACGGCAGCGGCTGGCAGCCAGTTGCGGCACAGGAGCGAAATCGCGTATGACATGAGGCCGAGCGCCGTCCAGTGTACCGCTTTCCAGGCAATGAGCCGCCAGACGTCCGGGGTAAGGGTTGCCGGGTCCACTCCGCTTTGACTGTGCGCCGCAAGCTGCTGGGCAGCGACCGTCAGATACGCGGACGCAAAGCCGACGAGAAAGAGGAAGGAACCCAGGCCAAGGAACTTGGCCCCGAGAACGCGAGACCTTCGGTTGACCGCAAGAAGGGTGGTCCTCACTTCCCTCGTTCGATAGTCCGCCGCGCCGAGGATGGCCGCGTAGATGAGGATGACGAGCTCGCCCACGGATAGAACGTCGAAACCGAGGTACCGCGGATCTCCTACCGGCTCGGCCAGCTGGGGATGGGTCTGCGGCGTCGCGTCCAGGCCAATCGCCAGAAGCTGCTTTCCTTCGATGTAGGAGAACAGCGGCTGCACAAGGAATAGGAGGGACAAGAAGATGACGAGGCCCTTGCCCACCCCCATTTTCCGAAACTCGAGCCAAACGCTCCTGAAGAAGGCGGTCATGCAACCCCCTCCGTCAGTTCGAAGAAGAGGTCTTCGAGCGAGGAGATCTTCTCCGTGGCCTCCGCGAGGGGAGAGTCGAGCAGGATGCTGCCCTTAGAGATGACCACTGCGCGATCCGCGACCGCCTGCACCTCGGAGAGCACGTGGCTCGACAACAGGACCGTGCGCCCCAGCGCCGCCTGCCCTTTGACGAAGTTCCTGAACCAGCGAATTCCGGCGGGGTCGAGGCCGTTGGTCGGCTCGTCGAGCACAAGGAACTGGGGCTCGCCCAGGAGGGCGAGCGCCAACCCGAGGCGCTGCCCCTCGCCGAGGGAGAGCGTGCCGAGACGCGACTTCCGCTTGGCAGAGAGCCCAACCTCCTCCAGAACCTGCGAGACTCGCGCGTGAGGGATGCCGTTGCTTTCGGCGACGATCGCGAGGTGGGACGCCACGGATCGCATCTTGTTTCCCGCCAGTCCGTCGAAAAGTGCGCCCACGCGGGTGAGCGGCCGATCAATGTCGCGGTAGCGTTTGCCGCCGAACAGGGCCGAGCCGCTGTCGGCTCTGTCAAGGCCCAGAAGAATCCTGAGGGTCGAGCTTTTGCCGGCCCCGTTGGGTCCCAGGAACGCGGTCACCTCGCCGGGAGCGGCCGTGAAGCTCACCCCGTGGAGAACCTCAACGCCCCGATGGCTCTTTCGCAGCTCGCTTATGGAGATGCTGTTGACGTTTGTTTCTATGTCGGTCATACACCCACCCTATCTCACTATACTATATGCAATAGTAGCTTAAACCAGGTGTTGCTCGCTTGCCAAGTTTCTGTAGATCTGCGACTTGACGACGAGCTCGGAGTGGGTTCCCGAAGCCACGAGCCTACCATGCTCGAGGACGTGGATGAGATCAGCGTCCATTATGGTAGACAGCCTGTGAGCCACCACTAGAACCGTTCTGTTGCCGGCCATATTCCTCAGCACGTCGCCGATCTGACGCTCGTTATGGGAATCGAGGTTGGCTGTGGCCTCGTCGAAGAGGAGGATCCGCTTGTTCGAAAGCAAGGCGCGGGCAATTGCCAGGCGCTGCCTTTCACCGCCAGACAGCGAGGCGCCCGATTCCCCAACCGGCCCGTCGAGTCCCTGCTCCGAGCGGGTTGCGAGGTAGCCAAGGTTGACCCTTTCCAGGGCCTCCATGCATCTGTCGTCCCCGACGTCGCCCAGGCCGAGCGTGAGATTCTCCCGCAGGCTTCCCGAAAGCACAGGCGCGTCCTGTTCGACGTATCCGAGCACGTCGCGAAGGTCGCTGCGCGAATAGTCGCGTATGTCTTTGCCAAACACGCGTATGGCCCCGCGGTTGACGTCGTAGAACCTCTCGATGAGCTGGCGCACGGTGCTTTTGCCGGCGCCGGAGGGGCCGCCGATCGCCACTCGCTTACCCTCGGGGACCTGCCGCTTGAGTTTGTGGAGCACAAGGGAGTCGGCGTCGTCCATTTCCTGCCCAAACTCGCGCGTACCGTAGGTGAAAACGACGTCGTCGAAGTCGATGGCAGGGGCATTGGGCTTGGCAGACGCCTCGAGGGTCTTTAGAAGCTCGGGCGAAAGGAGGTTCGCCATATCCAGCTCGTCTTCTCGCGGCAGATCCAGGATCTCGTTGATTCGCTGCAAAGATCCGAGGGAAGAGTGCAGCTGCGAGAGAGCCGAAGCCATCTGGCCCAGCGGAGAGACGAGAATGAAGAGCAGGGCCGCGAATTGGACGAGCTCAGGTACCGACATTGCTCCGATGCTCGTGCGGTAGGCCCCCACCAGGATGACGACGATCGCCGAAAGCTGAAAGCCGATGTTGGCGATAGGGTTGACGATCGACTGGACCTTGGCCATTTTCAGTCCGGCTTGCCAGGCGTCCTCCACCCGGCTTTCGAGCATCGAGGCCTCGGAGTCGGTGGCGTTCGTCGCGCGAATGGTCCGTATTCCGTCCATATCTCGTTGAATCTGCGAGGTGAGGCTGCCAAGCTTTTGCTGCGCTACAAGGCTGGCGCCTTGAATCAAGCGGCTCACCGCGAAGAGGACGAAGCCGAGCCCGACGATGAGCGCGAGCGCCGTCCCCATGAGGAACGGATCGAGGAAGAGCATGAGCACGCACGTCCCGATGACAAGCGGAAATCCCGTGGTGCACGCGACGAAGATTTGAAGGAATCCGGTTCGCAGGCTGGACGTGTCCGCCGCGACTCTGCTGACGAGGTCGCCTGCGCTTCGCTCGTCGTACTCCTTGACCTGGAGGCGTAGAAGGTGGTTGCTCAGTTTGCTCCTGGCATCGCGGACGATTGTTTCGCCGACCTTCTGCAGGTAGTAGTACTGGAAGACCATCGCCACCCCGGAGGCCAGCAGCACCCCGAGAAACACCCCGATCCACCCGAGGCTGGGCATTGAGAACGAGCCGTCGCCAAAGAACTTCGCGATGAATCCAGGAATCAGAAGGGTGAATCCCGAACCTACGAGTGCCATGAGGGCGGCGACGACGAGAAGCCGCTTGTCTTTGGCGAGCCCGAACAGGTCGCGCGGCCGCACGGGCGCGGCAGGCGGCGGCTCCATCATCCTGTCGGGTTCGAGGAGGCCTGCGCCTGCGGATTCGCCGGATGCCGCCGAAACGTCGGCGTCGCCGCGCGCCCGAACCTCCATGCTCTTCGTGTAGTCCGTTATTTCGACGTTCTCGCTGACCGGAACCCCGCCGACCTCGACCCACGCGTGCCCGCGGAACGGCTCGAGGGCGAAGCCCGAGCACCACGTGATCGACCGACGACGATACTTGGCCGCCCTAGCCACGGCAATCGAGCGCAGGAGGCATCCCTCCTGGCTTCTGGCCCGCTCGCTCACGGTGCATACGGCGGCCCTGTCCGTGCGGGCCGTCTCCATGTCCGTCACGGGGTATTTCGAGGCCCA
>CAUSGP010000171.1:0-5330 GCA_963531075.1 uncultured Actinomycetaceae bacterium
GTGTCGGTGTAGTCGGCGATCTGCTCAATCGCGGGGGAAACGTAAGTAGCCATGAGGCTGCCTCCTATTCGTTGTTGTATACAGTCAAGCCGCTTCGCACGCTCAAACGAGCGACATGGAACGACGCGGCCTCCATCCCGTCACGCCACGGGCACTTCGATTACACGGGTACCGATAAGGCATCAACGGGTTGGTCTAAAGACTTTCCTGGGGAAAGCCAAGCTTGCGGCAGTCGCCGTCGGCAAAGGTCTTATGCCCTTGTTTGATCCGACGGAACTATTAAATCGCCGATCAAGAAAATATGAGGGGATAAGAGAAATCGCTAAAACGCCAGGGACCCTTGAAGAGCGCTCTAGCGTGAGGCCGACGATTCTTCACCGCCGGGATCAGCACATGTCAGCAGATCTTTGCGAACCCGAGAAGTGCTTTCGACGAAAGATTCGAAACTCGGGTACCCCAAGACCGAACATGAGCGATCATTGGCATCAGCCAATCCATTTGAGACTAACAGGTAGTTTTAGATCCTATTCATTTACGATAGATCGAGTTTCAACTCGCTGCTTTACAAGAGCACCGTAGTTGCATTGATTAACCTCGTTCCGTTCGCTTAGTTATAAGGCTACTACCCAGTACAGGTCATTTCAAGAACTAAAAAAAGTGACATAGAACTCATTGATTTACATCTTCCCTCCCTCTAAATTAAAAGTTTGGTTTACTTACATTCGTGTAATTTTCAAGAAACTGCAAAGACGACGACGGGATGGTCATGACGGCCTCCCAAAAACGGGAAGCCAAGCTAATAAGAACCGAGAGTCGGGGCAAAATGAGAATCCTGGCAAAATGAGAGACGTGAATCAGCGCCATTCAATCAGGACCGGCGGGCGCGCGCCCGGCAACGCGTACGCCTAAGCAGCGTATGCCTGAAGCAGCGACGTGCGCCTAAAGCAACTGCACGTTCTAAAGAAGATCCACACCTAAGGAGATGCGCACCTAAATACCGCACCTAAATACATCGTGTCGAGCTGCAGTCCGTCGGAAACGGCATTATTGCGAGAGACTTTCTAAATACGGATCTCTCTCGCCCAACTTTAAAAATGGATTATTTCAATTTTTTGGAGCACTCGACCGGGATCGCCGATCAAGTCGTTTCAGGGTTCAAAGCCCGCGGAACCTCGGCTCTTCGCAAAGAACTACAGCTCGAGAAATAATTATTTACATATTTAATTAAGTTTTTAACCACATACATATTTAAAAATTATACCGATTAGTTCTTTTGGCAGCGCCACGCCTCCGCGGTTTCACGGTATTTCGCGATCGTATGCTCAACCAACCGCCAACGCCCGTCTTCGACCGCGGAACGCAGGGCGCTCACAAGGCAAGTCGGCCTGTCACACCGCCACTCCGAGTTCTTTGATGTGAGCGAGGAAAGCTTTCACGTCGGCGTCGGCCGTCTGCGGATCGACGTCGTAAGCCTTGACAACACGCTGGACGATCGCGTCGACGCCCATCGACTGTTGGAGGGACTTGACAACGATCAACCCCAGCTCGTTGAGCTGGAAGTAACGCCCCTGCCTGCCGTCAAAAAGAACCGTGCCCTTTTCCGTCTCAAGGACGGACACTCCGGGCGTCAGCGACAGCCCGTCAAGCGCTGCGTTCTTTTTTGAGTCTTTCTTAGCAAACACTTCGCATCCACCTTTCCGCGGCGACCAGCCTTTTCAACTCGAAGAGGAACTCGGCGGGCAGCGCCCGCATGGACAGCTTTGCCTTGATGGAGCTGCGATCGATCAGGCCAAGCTGCCCCACATATCCATGCGCGAGTTCGTCCACAAGAAGCTCCCGCTGCGCATAGAAGGTCTCGTACGAATCCTTCGTATATTCGCCCTTCGTCGCCCGCGCGAAGATTTCACGCGGCATCAGCCCACGCATGGCGCGGTAGAGAGAAGGCTTGTTGATATAGGGGTGCAGGCGCATCTTCAAGGGAAGCGCGAGAGCCGAGCGCACGACGGCGGGATCGACGAAGATCGACGCCCAGGTTATGCCGCTCTGACCGAACATCTCGTTGACCTGGCGAATTATTTCGGCCTGCCCCAGCAGCGATTCCAAAGCTTGGTTGACGCTGCGGTCCTCGTTTAAGGGCTCCAGCCTGCCGACGTCGAACGGTGCGCGCACAAGTTCCTTCGCCTCGTTGAGCATGTAGGAAGGGAAGGCGAATCCGTTCGACCACAACATATCGTCCTTCGGCGTCTTGCCCTTCGAGGCAAGCTCGCGCATCGAGCGGCTGAGCCACCGCCCATACCTTACGTTATTGACGATGCTTGGAATCCCACGCCTGAAAGGAATGCGATTGCTCCTGCAGTAGCTGATCGCCAGACGGACCGCACGCAAGGGCGCCTGATGCGCCAAAGACCACGCCATCGCTGGCAACGGAGCAAACAGCTCGTCGCCGCCCAGCCCCATAAGCTGCACGCGAACAGACGGTGACGGGTCAAAATCCTCGGCGTGGTGTCTTCCCCGCCGGGCCGGCCGCCTTCGAGCGTATGCCATCCGATCCGCCAGAGCCTGGGCGTACCCCTCCGTGTCGCACCACATGACGGGCCTCTCGGGGACGTAGCCGTTGGGGAATGCCACCGCGGCGTCGAAGGTGAGGCCGGTCGATCCGAGCGCCGGGTAGAAGGTAGCCGACGCGCCGACGTCGTTGACGATGCGCTTGGCCCACGTGTCGTCAAGGTTGTACTGAGAACTTGACGAGGCGTGCGTCGCGTCGAAGTTCATGTGCAGCGCCCGCAAAAGATAAGCATTCGCAGCTGAATCGACACCGCCGGAAATGTCGCAGGAAATCATGCCGTCATGCCCGGCGCACCGTCGATACGTCGCCTCCAGCAGCGCCTGGCGCAAAGCTACCAACCCATCCTCGACGTCGTTCTCATCGTCGCCCAGCGCCTCAATGCTCGGAGAAACTTGAACGGGCCGAGCGTTCACGCTCGAATCCTTCAAATCTCTGTCCGCCCTGAGCATTTCGAAGGGTGCAATCGCCTGGACGCCGTCCCACGGAGAGATTCTGGACATCACGCCAAGGGGAAGGCCGTCCACCAAGAAAGAAGCAAGGAAAGCGCGGTTGACGTCGGCCCCGACCTCTTTGGCGATCGAACGCGCCGACGTCGACAGGAGAAGAACGCCGTCCTTGGCTGCCCAATACAGGCTTTGGCCCGACCACGCCGGAACCAGGGCGATCACCTCAGTTCCATCAAAGAGGACAGCAACACCCGAGCTGTCAGTACGCACAAGCTCCTCCGCCGCCTGGCGAATAGTGGCGCGGTGCGGCAGCCCAAGAACCGTGTCGCGCATGGATTCCGGGACGTCGAAACCGACGTCGGAACGTCTCAACCGTTCACGTTGACAGCCGTCGGCGACCCACCACTCGAGATATGGCGAGAGCTGCACCGAAACCTGACGGCGCTCGTCAGGTTGGAAAGTCTCCAGCAATGTCTGCATCTGTCTTGGCTCCTAGTTAGAACCTGGGTGTGGACCAGGACACTGGCCCACACCCAGGGATGTGCCGTTCAGGATAGAGCTGGAAGAGCGTCGGCATCCGACACACGGCGCCTGGCCACAGCCTTCTTATGGCCAAACCTCCGCCGCGGACCGCTCCTACCTAAATCCGCCCAATCCTGCCTTAGCTGGGGCCCGTTGCGCTCAAAAGCGCGGCGGGCTCACCAGTAGTAGTAGTACCAACCACGGCTGTAGTAGTTGCCACCGAAGGCATCGCCCCAGCCTCCGAAGAATCCCTGGGTGGAGTCGGTGTAGTCGGCGATCTCTTCGATCATGGGAGAAACGTACGTAGCCATTGAGGCCACCTCCTTTATTGTTTTGTTTATGACTTAGGCCGTTTCGCACGTTCGGTTGAACGTTTCCGATGTTCGACCGAACAATGCAACGACGGCCTCCATACCCGTCACGCCGCTGGCGCCACGACTGGCAGCAACGAGTTGGTCTTGACGGCTTCCCCACTCGGGGAAGCCAAGCTTGAGAAACACGCTTGGCGTTCTGAGCAATATGCGCGTGAAAAAGGGATTGAGGTCAGAGTGAGAAGGAAGAAGTTGATGGGTAAGTGCGCTTGATGAGATGCACGCGAGTGCACGCACAGACCTAACGGAAAAAACGTAGTCAGAAAAGAAATATAATGATAAGAGCCCCTGAGCAGAGGAAAGATTCAGCCTCGCTCGAGACGGGGTCAGTTATTCAATTGTTCTCAAGCGCGCTCGGCTGCGATCGTCAACCGATTCACTTGAAACGTGAAGGCTAAAGGTGAAGGCTTGCGAAGCATCGATTCTTCCTGTCGAACCGAAACCCAACCAGATGCTTTGCCAGGGCACCGTCAGTTGTGTTCTTCAGTCATATTTACTTCGCTTAGCTTGGAGACTACTAGCGAGTACCAACCAGCACAAGCACAAGAAAGGGTATATGCACACCATTGACAAATACGTTTAGTCACGCTAACGAAACCTTCTTTTCCGTCGCCTCCAATCAAATTCAAAGATCGCTGAAACACATGAAAAAGAAACGAACGCCCAACCCTATCAGCGGGCGCACGAAGACCGCCCGGGCCCCTTTCAAATGGAACATATAGCATCCGAGCCAATAGAAATGGATCGATATACTGTGAGTATTTCAAAGCTGTTCACACATGAATTTCACCCAGTCCAACACAACAAAATGCATATTTTTCATTCGTGGAAACACGAGCCAAGCGCCGAACTTCATCTTTTGAGCCCGCACGCTTCATACAGAAAAATTTATAGTTTTATATAATAGATCATTTGAAAACACCCAAGACGTTTGAGATCTCCTGGCTTTGCCTGAAAGGAATGAGCCACGTCGTCGCCCTACGCTCGGCAAGCGCTGCCCTACACTGAGCAATCAAGGTCTTTTTTGTAAACGACGATGGAGAGCACACCCCGTCAAAGAAGATAGGGAATGCGCTCGTCACAACTTCCGTATCTCGAGGGCGGACGCACATATCGACGGCCGCTTGGCTCGGCGTCACGAAGGTATATGTGTGACCAAGGAAGGGCTATCGGCAAAGGAAGCGCGCATCAGACAAGGGAACTGCGTCAGGCAAACGGGACGTAAACGTAAGGCCGTCGCAAGGGAGATAGGAGGGAGACAGACGGACTTCGAAAAGAAATGGGCCAAGACTTCGGCCCTAAGTCCACTGTTTTGGATAACCAAAAGACTGCTGCTTTGATAGACGACAACAGCGGAGATCTTCAAAACATTCGTTGTATACGCCTTGTGTCGGTGCTCAAGGGGGGAGTTGAACCCCCACGCCC
>CAUSGP010000172.1:0-5297 GCA_963531075.1 uncultured Actinomycetaceae bacterium
AAGAACCCGGGCAGGGGATAGCGCAGGAAGGAGCATCTCTGATCCATTTTCATGTCGTTGTAGCCGTGCCATTCGTCCCACGTGACCTCGTAGTAGAGCGCACTGCCGGCCGGCGCGGGAATGACGATCACGTCGCGGCCGATGTGCCTCATGCCCGGAAGCCCGTAAACGCCGCGAGTCCGCTTGCCCAGCGCCCTGTCGGTTTTGACGAATCGCAATCCGTGAGAGGCCGCCCATTTCTTCCTGACGTCGCTGCAATGCTTCCTCCACCAAAAGAAGACGCCTACGCACAAAGCAATGAGCAGAATATTGCCCGGGTCTCCAAAGAGGAACGAAGCCACCGTGTGCGTGAGAGGGTCAAGGCCCAAAGTTCTATCCGCGGCGTACAAAGGGTTCATGCGAGTCCTCTCTCTCGTAACCTGAGCTTGTTTCTCTTTTCGTAACCCGAGCCTGCTCCGGTCCGCGCGAACGCGTTGCCGACCATCGGCCATCAGTCGCAAGTGTATGTGGACCACCACGGAAGATTCAGCTCGCCTGGCGTGGACTCTTCCCCACGGGCAAAGTCGGACGTCGCAATGCCTTGGCGCATCCTCCCCAAATGGCGGGTGTCCATGCTCGCAGGCCCATCTCGTCCCACTGAACTTGAACAATCACGCTGTCCGCTTACCCAACTCCCTGCCGTTCTCCATGAACCCGAGCCCTCGTTTTCCCCACCGCTGCCCCTCAGGACGGCGTTTCCTCATCTTGTACATCGCTACGGGGGCAACAACCATGATGCACAAACAGACGAAAACCGTCGCGATGTAGAAGAAGGCAATCGCGTTGCAGATGGCGACACTCACGATTGAGATGATGACCGCCAAGAGAAAGAGAATGCCGTTAACGATCTCCACGTTGTCCCCTCTCCTAAGCTGACGAGGAGCTCTCAGGGGAACGCATCATTCCACCCTTAATGTGGGCTTCTCTCCCAGGTCCGGGAAGAACTCTCGCATGGGCCTGCTCCGAAAGGCGCCGCCAATCTACTCGTCATCCATTTTGACGTCGAACTCTTTCTCTATCGATCTCTACCATTCTTTACCCTCGATTGATCCCCACAATTCGTATGCAGAAGGGAGCTTAGCATACGATAGAATCTCCTCAGCCCAGAAATATAGTCTATTTGTATCCAAAAGATTATACCTGTACACAAAAGAGTCTACTTGTACCCAAAGAAGAAACCGGGAACTTTGGCAAGCCACTCATTCATGAGGGCCACATAGACAATGGAATCTTCTAGCTTATAGTTCTGCTGACTAAGGCGGAGAAAGACCTTGTCGCCGATGAACTCCATGTGGATGCCGCGTAGGCGGTTCATCATGAACTCTTGCATGGGGCCGGTCAGCAACGCGTGCGTGGCCTGCTCATTCTCCGTTTTGATGTCGAATTTCTTGTTGAACTCCTGCCACTCCGTGTTGAAATCGTTGTTCGCCAACCCGAATAGCCCTTCCGGTTTGATGTGCATGCGCGGCAGCACTCCGGGCAGCGGGTAGCACAGAAACGTATCGCGGTAAGTCGTTTTATTTTCCCCGTACCCAGCCTCCCAGACAGCTTTATAGTAGAAGGCTTCGCCGCACGACAAGGGCATCGCGATGACAGCACGGGCTACATGTCCGTGCCCTCCGAGCCCACAGACCCTACCCGTCGCCTTCCCAAGGGCGGTATCGGAGTCGACATAACGGAAACCGTGAGATTTTGCCCATTCCTCGCGCTGCCTCCGCTGGCGCATACAGAACCAAGCGTACAGACACAGAACAGCAACGAAACCAATAAAGAAAATGATGTTCGGTCCTGTCATTACCTCGGAAAAGCCTGAGGCGGAGTTAGTTGCGCCACGAATAGGAGCGCTGGTAAACACTGTAAAACTCATGATCATCCTAATCGCTAGTCGATTCTTTCCACTGAGTGCGGCTTCCTCGAAGCCGCACTCGCGCTGGGCGCCTGTTTCAGCACATGGGCTTTCCTCTCTTACCTGGCTACGGCCGGGCCGTCCCTTCTTGCTCGGCCACGGCCGGGTGACTCTATTGGCGCCGCCGATCGACAATGCATTCCACCAAGACGAGGGCGAACATTCCTCCGATTCACGGCGAACACTTGCAAGTGTATTCAGGCTGCCGAGACGAATTCAGCCCCGAAAACGTGGAGTCTTCCCCAGCCGTACCCCTCAGAGGGCGACAAAGCCGGCTAACGTCGGCAATTCGAGCACGACGTAGCGCGCTGTTACGCGAAAGCCGACGGACTCATAAATCTTGATCGCCCCGACGTTTGGAGCTATGACGGTGACATTGAGGTAGTGTACGCCTTCACGCTTAAGCCCTTCGGCCATGGCCAGCAACGCGGCCTTCGAGTGGCCGTGGCCGCGGTATCCCTCATAGACGTGAAGATCCCAAATACGCGCGTCTTTACCATCGATTTCCGCCCAGATGCCGCCGATCGTCGTCGAATCGACGCATATCGCCATGAGGGCGTGACCCGGTGTGGCCACACCGTCGGAAAGACGCTGCCGTGCCCGCATGAGAACATCCCACGACCCCCTGGTCGGGCACGAGCCGGAAGCTAACGTGAGGTGGCGGTCGGCTGAACGCATCGTTCGTTCGAGAAAGACGTCAAGCTCGGTGGCCGTCATCGATCTCACGTGAATGTCATCGTACGTACTGGTGAGATGGACGTCGGAAATGAGGACCGTGAGCCTTTCCGATATTTCCCGCGAAGGCAGCTCCGCCAGGCCGCCCTCACCCGGAAAAACCTTCATCGCCACGGGCTTGTCCTCGCAGGCAGCAAAGATCTTGCGCACCCACGGAAGCGGGTCGCCGGTTATCTTCGAGGCGACAACCTCCGGTTCCTCGCCGTCGCGAAGCCACATCCAATCGCCGGTCTCCGCCACGAAAACGCGGGAATCGCGGGGCACGCCCAGCCGGAACATAGCGGCCTTCCGCGCCTTGTACTCGGCGACGAGACCCGTGCGCAGTGCGCCGCTCGCCACGCGCACGCAAGCCATATGCTCAATTGCGCGCGGCACCCAAACCCCCACGTCGGCAGGAGAAATTTCGACGATGCGCATGCCCCAATTCTATTGCCTCTATTGCCGGTCAAGATGCACGGCCCAGACGACCCCTTGTTGTGGGATTATGTGCACACTGGCAGTGAGATGGCGATTTTCTCCCAATAAGCGACACTTCATGAAACACTTTGTTCTCTTTGTCTTTCGATGCCAGTGTTAATTGCCTTTCGCTATCGGGGTTAGCTTCCTTTCAGCGCTTCGATATTTCGATGTTCCGACGTCGGCTTTAGTTGCCGTTCATTACCGGTGTTAGCTTTCGTTTGGCGCTGCCGCCTGTATTTATGTCACCAGAGGGCTTTTACACGTGTGACGTTCTATGACGCCGATGTGCCGCGCCCTACGCCTGTTCGAGACGCCCGTCTTTCATCACGACGACGCGGTCGGCCACGCGGGCGGCCTCCTCATGATCGTGGGTGACATACACGGCTCCCGTTCCCGTGAGAATCCGACGCAGCTCCAGCGAGAGCTCCTCGCGCAGATCACGGTCCAATGCCGAAAGCGGTTCATCCAAAAGCATGAGCGCGGGCGACCTTGCGAGGGACCGCGCCAGCGCCACCCTCTGCGCCTGACCTCCAGATAAAGTCGTTACGTCGCGATTTTCGTACCCGGGAAGGCCAACCAATTCGAGAAGCTCAGCCACCCGTTCGCGGACAACCCGCCTGCGCTCCCGGAGGCCGCGACGTCGTCCTTCGATCCGGGCGCCGCAGTTGCGCCCCTCGATTCCATAGGAGACGTTTCGCGCCACATCCCGGTGGGGAAAGAGCAACCCGTCTTGGAACACCATTCCGCAATCGCGCTTATGTGGCGGTGTCCCGGAAACGTCCGCACCTCGAAGCAGCACTGTGCCACGGGTGGTTTCCAGACCCGCGATTCCACGCAGAAGGCTGGATTTTCCGGAACCCGATGCCCCGAGAAGAGCAAGAACCTCGCCTTCGCCCACGGTGATGTCGACACCGTCAACAGCGATATGCCCATCGGGATAGACGACGCTGAAATCAGCTATGTCGAGAAGCGGCACACTAGTCACTGAACCCTCCTCCGATGGCCGAGCTGTTATTGGTTGCCGAATTTTCCATAGCTGCCGAGCCCTCGGTTGCCAAGCCGCCCTTGGCTGTCAAGCCCTCTTTAGTTGCCGAACTGTAGCTGTCTATAGTCACTAAGCCCTCCTCGATCCCTGAGCTCGTCGAGCCAGACGAGCTGGAGGAACTAGATGGATCACGCCTTGCCTCACACACGAACATGATGAACGCGGTGAGAAGCCCAAGAATAACGCTGGCGGCGAGGGCCATTCCATAATTGTCTGCCCCCGGCCGGTTGAGCAGTCGCGAGATGAGAACCGGCAAGGTGTCGTTCTCACCGCTGACCAGAAAACTCGAAGCCCCAAACTCACCGAGGCTGATCGCCAAGGCGAAACCCACGGCAAGAGCAAGTCCTCTGGCCGCCAACACAAGATCCACCGTCCGCGCAACTCTGGCTGGGCCGGCGCCGAGCAATGCCGCGGCTTCCCGCAGGCGCGGATCAATGGCCCTGAGAACCGGCAGGAGGGCACGCAGAACCATCGGCACGGCGACGATCGCCTGCGCGAATGGGACGGCCTCGCTTCCAAGCTGCAGCGGCGGCCCCCGCAGGGCGATGAGAAAACCGAATCCAACCGTCACGGAGGAAACGCCGAGGGGCGCCATGGCGAATCCTTCGGCAAAACGCTGCCAAAGGCGCCCGCGCCTGCTAAGCGTGGGCCGAGAGAGAGCGAAGGCCAAGGGAATGCCTATCCCCAGCGCTACGAGCGTGGCATAGCCGGCGGCGCGCATGGAATTGCCAAGCGCGTCGATGACGGTCACACCCCCCGTGAAACCCGATCCCGCGGTCGCAAGTTGCCTGTAATTCTCCAGACTCCACCGGTCTTCGTGCATGAACGACCGCGCTACAAGCGAGGCCATGGGAGCCACGATCAGTGTCACGATCACACTCACCGTGAAAGTGACGGCGGGAAGATCGGCTCGACGCATCCGCAGCTTGCGATTGGCCATGGGCAGCGGCATCGGGTGCGATATCCGCGACGAAACGACGAGCGCAAGCGCCACAATGACGAATTGGGCAAGAGAAAGGCCGGCAGCCACGTCGAAGTTAAGCCGATTAGTGCGCGCCCATATCTCGGACTCGAGGGTCGATACCCCGCCCAGGGTCATCACTATTCCATAGG
>CAUSGP010000173.1:0-5264 GCA_963531075.1 uncultured Actinomycetaceae bacterium
GGCGATCTCAACATAACCGGCATCGCCAAGTCGATCGTCGATCTGGCTGCCCGCACCCGCGGCGGGAAGATCGGACCCGACGAGCTCTCGGGATCGACATTCACGATCACCAATACGGGCTCGGCGGGAGCGTTGTTCGACACTCCGATCATCAACCAGCCCGAGGTTGCCATCCTGGGTGTCGGAACCATCGTCAAGCGCCCGGCCGTAGTCAAGGACGCGGACGGCAACGAGGCGATCGCGGTTCGCTCCTTTGTTTACCTCGCGCTGAGCTATGACCACAGGCTGGTCGACGGCGCCGACGCCGGACGTTACCTATCCGACCTGAAGAGGCGCTTGGAGACGGGCGACTTCGAATCCGATCTCGGAATCTGATCACAAGCCGATCATTTCCCTCACGAGGGCGCCCCGCGCCGAACATCCGCGGGGCGCCCTCGCATTCGCATGCGGCGAAAATCGCCGTCTCTACCTACGGCCAGAGTCTCGCCTGCGTCTGCGTGGCTCTCACCCTGGGCATGCCGCGGCGTCATGCAGGCGCTCCCGCTTGCCGTCCATACGCCAAAGAGAACATCGACGTTTGCCGGGAGCCGCGAAGCGACCGTCCGTCGTTGTGAACTCCTCCTGAACGGTCATCACTTCCCACGTTTGTGCATCGATGACGCGGACCCCTGTCACACCGGTGCGCAATGTCGCAATTTTTCCTCGGTAATTGGCAAAAACTGTGTTGTCTTGACGCCGCGCTGAGCCGTGCTCCGTCGTCAAAGCGGCAAGAGCGCCGGCGTCGCCCGCAATCAATGCGGCGTCGCGGCGCTTCACCAGCATCCGAGCCGTCTGAAACTCCGCGTCTGCGGGAGAAACGCCGTTTCCATCCTCGGAAGGACCGTCGCCAGCCAAACCGGGAAGCGCCAGACTCAATCCCAAACCTATCCCGAAAGACAACGCGAATGCTCTTTTCATGAACTCATGACAGCACATCGCCAAGTTCTGCGAAGACGTTATCCACAGCTTCGACGGTAAGCCGGCGAACCGAATCCACACCGTCGATTCCAGCGAATACTCGCCGCCGATGGCAGGCCGGTCGCATTGGCCCAGGCGACGCTATCTACTAGAATCTGGGTGGTCACAGGAAGGACGGACATGGCCAAGGACAAGAACGCCAAGAAGCCCAAAAAGCAGCGCTGGTACAAAGTCATCGGCGAGGCTTACAAGATCACCAAGCGCTCGTATCCCTGGGTGGGATGGGCCCTTGTGGGCTCCGCCGCGGTGGGCCTGCTGATCGGGCTCGTCCTCAAACTGGTTCAAGGCAATTTCTTCTGGATTGTCTTCGGCATCATGCTCGCGATGATCCTGCCGATGATCACGCTGGTACGCCTCGTCAGGCGGGCGAGCTACGGCCAAATTGATGGCATGCCGGGAGCCGTTTCCGCCGTGCTCGACAACATCGGACGGGGGTGGAATGTCACCACCGAGCCTGTCCGTTTCAACGCTCGCAGCCAGGACCTTCTCTTCCGAGCCGTCGGCCGGCCCGGAATCGTCCTCATCACCGAAGGGCCCACCAATCGGGTCCGCAACCTGGTGGCGGAGGAAAAGCGCGCCCTCAAGCGGGTGGCGCCGAATACGCCAATCCACGTCATCAACGTCGGAAACGACGAGGATCAAACAAAGCTCATGGCCTTGGAAAAGGAAATGCGCAAGCTTCCCAAGGGAATCAGCAACCAAGAAGTGGCCGCGCTTTCAAACCGACTCGACGCTTTGAACTCCAAAGCACTTCCCATACCTAAAGGAATCGATCCACAGAAAGTCCGTGCCAATCGTCGCGCCCTGCGAGGAAACTGAACCGGCGAAACTCACCGCGGCGACGGGCCTTCGGCGGCGCTTTCTTCGAACTCATCGGCAAAGAAGGCGTCGATCACACCTGCCGAACACGGACGCCTAAACGGTTGACTCCCAGGTAACATGCAACTATCCGAAACATTCGTCAGTCGCGTATCCACAACATTCGTCAGTCGCGAACGCGGCCTCGGCGGATATCCGCATATCGCTCACCACGGCGGCAATTATTAAGGAGTGACCGTGTTCTCAACCGCGGAAGAAGCCATCGCCTATACGCGAGAAGAAGGCGTGAAATTTATCGATGTGAGGTTTTGTGACCTTCCGGGCGTCATGCAGCACTTCTCCATTCCCGTGGCGGCCTTCAAAGACGACGTCTTCACCGAGGGTCTCATGTTCGACGGCTCGTCAATTCGAGGCTTCCAGGCCATCCACGAGTCGGACATGAAACTCATTCCCGACGTCACATCGGCCTACGTCGACCCTTTCAGGATCGAAAAGACGCTGGTCATGAACTTCTCCATCGTCGACCCTTTCACGGGTGAGGCTTACTCCCGAGATCCGAGAAACATAGCCCGCCGCGCCGAAGAGCACCTGCGATCGACAGGGATCGCCGACACCGTCTACTTCGGCGCCGAAGCCGAATTCTACGTTTTCGACGACATCCGTTTCGATTCGCAAGTCAATTCCTCCTTCTACGCAATCGACTCGGAAGCCGGGTGGTGGAACACCGGCCGCGACGAGGCCGGAGCGAATCTCGGATACAAGACGCGGCTGAAGGGCGGCTACTTTCCCGTCTCCCCCAACGATCATTTCTGCGATATGCGCGATGGGATGTCCATCCATCTCGCCGAAGTCGGCCTACAGGAAATCAACTACACGTTCAACACGTTGCTCGCCGCCGCCGACGACCTCATGAAGTTCAAGTACGTCATCAAGAACTCCGCCTTGGAGTATGGAAAGTCCGCAACATTCATGCCCAAGCCCCTTTTCGGGGACAACGGCTCCGGCATGCATTGCCATCAGTCTCTGTGGAAAGACGGCGTTCCCCTCTTCGCCGACGAAAGGGGCTACGGCGGCCTATCGGATATGGCGCGTTGGTACATCGGCGGGCTTCTCGAGCACGCTCCTTCCCTTTTGGCTTTCACAAACCCTTCGATCAATTCCTTCCACCGCCTCGTCCCCGGATTCGAGGCACCGGTTAACCTCGTGTACTCCGCACGTAATCGTTCGGCGTGCATCCGAATCCCCGTGACGGGAGGCTCGGCCAAAGCGAAGCGAGTGGAGTATCGTGTCCCCGACCCCTCGGCCAATCCCTATCTCGCCTTCGCCGCGCAGCTCATGGCCGGCCTTGACGGCATCAAGAACCGCACTGAGCCGGCCGAGCCGATCGACAAAGACCTCTACGAGCTTCCCCCGGAGGAACACGCACTCATTGACCAGTTGCCCGAATCCTTCGAGGACGCACTCCGAGCCCTCGAGGCCGATCACGATTATCTGCTCGAAGGAGACGTGTTCACCGAGGACCTCATTCGCACCTGGATCGATTACAAGATGGACAACGAGATCGCGCCCGTGCGGCAACGTCCGCACCCCTACGAGTTCGCGCTGTATTACGACATTTAGAGTCGGATTGATTGCACGAAGGACGCCGTCGCACGCACCGGGAAGGTGAGCGACGGCGTCCTTGCGTAGGCGGAACTTCCGCCTAGCACAATCCCGATATTCCAAACTCGCACGGCTGAATATTTCGAATCCTGATTGCATAACTATTAATATATGCTTATAGTTATTTTCACGCCTTTGATCGCACCGGCCTTCGAGCCGACGTCTGGAGAATCTATGCTCAAGAGAATCCGTTTCCTTGCCTTGGCCGGAGCCTGTGCGCTCGCGCTTTCCGCCTGCAATTCTGCCGACGCCGTCGTCAGGGACTACAACCAATCCGATATCGCGAGCTATGACACGTCCTCCGTCGCAGTCAACCAAAAGATCGCGGCGATGGTGCCCACATCGGTCAAAGCGGACGGCAAGCTGACAATCGGGTCGAATCTCTACTACGCGCCCGCGGACTTCAAACAGGGCGAAATGCCCGTCGGCTACGAAATGGACGTCATGCGAGCCGTGGCAGCCCGGATGGGGCTCAAACTAGACATCCAAGAATCCACATTCGATTCCATCCTGCCCGGAATACCCAAAAAGTACGAAGTCGGTGCTTCGGCCTTCACCATCACTTCTGAGCGCACGGCGAATTTCAACATGATCCAGTACTACAAGGTGGGAACGTCGTGGGCTGTAGCCACCGGCAATCCGACAAAGTTTTCCCCTTTCTCGATATGCGGGCGCACCGTAGGCGTGCAAACGGGCACTCTCCAAGACGATGAAATGGCCAAAAAGGCGAAAGCCTGCAAGAAGAAGCCCACGGTACAGCGCTACGGCGCCCAAGAGGACGTCACCCTCGCTTTGAGGGGTGGAAAAATCGAGGCTATGACGGCCGATTCCTCGGTCATCACGTACGCGCTTTCCAGAACCAAGGGCACGTTGGAAGGTGCAGGGCCAACCCTGGAGAAAGCTCCGCAGGGAATCGTCGTATCGAAGAACGACCCCGCATTGACCTCCGCCGTCCAGGCATCGCTCCAATCCCTCATGGACGACGGAACCCTCAAGAAGATCTTTAAGTCCTGGAATATCACCGAAGACGTCGCCACTAAGGCGCTACTCAATCCGGAGGTGTGACATGAGTTCGAACACTGGCAATCCACCGGAAGACTCCGGGAAGAAACCGCAGCTCATTCGTGCGATTCCCGTCCCCCACTACGGCAGATGGGCAGCGGCGGCGCTTCTTGCTCTTTTGGCTGCAATGGTCATCCACAGCCTCGCGACGAACAAGAATTTCCACTGGGATATGGTCTGGAAGACACTCTTCACGGTGGAGATCTTCCGGGCGATCGGATGGACGCTCATCTTGACGATCACGGCGATGGCCATAGGCATCGCCTTGGCGATTCTCATGGCAATCATGCGGCGCTCGGACAATCCCGTCATGCGGTCTGTAGCCACCTTCTACATTTGGTTCTTCCGCGGAACGCCTATCTACACGCAGTTGATCTTCTGGGGGTTGATCGGCGTTCTCTATCCCCGCTTGAGCCTGGGCGTGCCCTTCGGACCGGAATTCTTCAGCTTCCGCACCTACGACCTGTTCACGGCAGCCGTGGCGGCAATCGTCGGCCTGGGGCTGAACGAAGGCGCGTATCTTGCCGAAATCGTGCGTTCGGGGCTGAACTCGGTCGATAAAGGCCAGGAGGAGGCGGCACAGGCTCTGGGCATGAATCCTCGGCAGATCCTTTACCGGATCATCATTCCCCAGGCGATGCGGGTCATCGTTCCCCCAACCGGCAACGAGACGATCTCGATGCTCAAGACGACGTCGCTCGTGA
>CAUSGP010000174.1:0-5237 GCA_963531075.1 uncultured Actinomycetaceae bacterium
GCGACGTCAAGCAGGGCGAAGACTCGCCGTATAGACGTGCGCTCGGATGGTGGAAGCACTTTCATGGGCATCCGCCTTCCGTCTTTGCCGCGACGTCGATCACGACGTCGGCCTCGTCAATAAGAGCGGCCCTGTGGGCGATGACCAAAACAGTGTGGCCGGTGGATCGAAGCTCGCGAACCGCCCGCGTGACGAGCTCTTCCGAGGTGGCGTCAAGGTGGGCTGAAGGCTCGTCGAGAAGCACGAAGGGCCTGGGCTGGACAAGTGCGCGGGTCAGAGCCAAACGTTGGCGTTGGCCAACGGACAGGCCGGTTCCGCCGTGCCCGATCCGAGTGTTCCAACCGTTGGGAAGGAGGGCGACGACGTCGTCGAAACCCGTGATTGCCGCCGCGCGCTGGATCTGTTCGCCCAACGGATAGCCAATGTTTTCGAGAACGGTCCCCGGCAGGATGGCCGGACGTTGAGGCACCCACGAAACCTGACGCCATAGGCTTTCCTTCGAAATGCTGTCGATTGGCGTGCCCCCGATGGTTGCTCGTCCTGACGTGGGGGCTGCCAACCCCAAGATGACCGCTGCCGCTGTGGACTTCCCAGCGCCGGATTTTCCGCGTAAGACCGTGACTTTGCCCGGTTCGACACGGGCCGTAAGTTCGAAGGGGGCCACAGTCGCCCGTCCGGGGGAGGCCACGGACAGCCCCTCGAGGAAAACGGTGGATGCGGCAAGGTCGGGTGAAGATGCACCCTTAAGCGCCGGACCCTCTGCCGGATCCTCAACGATGTCGAAAACCTGCTCGGCTGCCGCGACTCCATCGGCGGAGGCGTGGAATTGAGCTCCAACCTCTCTCAACGGTTTGAAGCACTCGGGCGTGAGCATGATGATGGCAAGGCCCGAAAACAGATCGAGATTGCCATCAACCATGCGCAGGCCGACTTCCACCGCCACGAGCGCGGTCGATATCGTTGCGAGAAATTCGAGGACGGCCCCCGAGAGGAAGGCGACGTACAGCGTTTTCATCGTTGTGCGAGCATATGCGTCGCCAAGCTCCCGCACGCGCCGTCGCGGGGCGTTCTCTCGCCCCAACGCTTTGAGTGTCGACAGTCCGGCAAGCAAATCGAGCAACTGGTCTCCCAAGCGTTGCATGGCCTTCAGCCGTTCGCTCGAATAGGCTTGAGTCATTTTCCCGACGAGGATCATGAACACCGGAACAAGCGGTAAGCAGACGATGATCGTGACAGCACTGATCCAATCGAGATAGACGACCGCCGCCAGCGTGGTCGGTGTGGCCAAACACGTGAGGATGAGCTGGGGAAGGAATTTCACAAAATAGGGTTCGAGTGCGTCGAGCGCCTCGGTCACGAGGGTGACGGTCGAACTTGCCCGCCCATCGGCGATCCAACGCTGCCCGCGGCGCGTTGATGCGTCAAGGACCTGGCCGCGAAGCTCCGCGATGGTACGCAAAGCCGCGCGGTGACCGATAGCTTCCTGCGCATATCCGACGAGTGCACGCCCGGCGAAAGACCCCGCCAGGAGGGTCAGAGGCAGGCCAAGGGCGCTTAGCGGCGTGCCGTTCGAGACGAGCTGCGAGAGAGCCGCCGCGATCGCGAAACACTGGACGACGGCGAGGACCGTCGTCATCATGCCCGCGGCCACGAGAAACGCTATGTAGGCTCGGGCGGCACGCGCGTGGCGCAAAAGACGGGGGTCGAGGGGCTTCACTCACATGTCCTTCGGTCGATTCCCCCGTAACTCTATCGGACGCGGCCGAGGGAGGGCGCAAGGTATGCGTCGATGCTTCTCATGCGTTCTCGAAGCTTCGGACGTTCTTCGGATCGAGACCCGGAGTCGCTTCGGGAATGTGCTCCACGGAGATTCGCCGCGAGAATATCCTGTACGACCACACCGTGTACCCCAGGACGATCGGAACGAAGATGAGAGCCGCGAAAGACATGATGATCTGCGTATTTCCGGTGGCCGCTGCCTGGGCGAGTGTCAGCGAGTAACGCGAGTCTACCGATGATTTCATAGCGTCGGGGAAGATCGTAAACCAGATGAAAACCACTGCTAGCCCAATGGCGACGAAGTGAGCGATGAAAGCAGCTCCTTCGCGATCCTTGTAAACGAACACGGCCGCGGTGATGAGGCTGAGAGCGCACAGGGCTAGAGGAAGGATAGATATCGCATTGTTTGTGTGAGCGAACTGGGCCCATAGTGCCCACACAGCGGTGATCGATGTCGAGAAGACGATCGATTTCTTGGCGAAGGCGTGAGCTCGCGCCCTGAGATCGCCGGTGGTCTTCAACGTCAGGAAGATGGCGCCGTGAGAGAGGAAGAGTCCGAGTGTCACGAGTCCACCGAGCACCGTGAAGGGAGTGATGAGGGAAAAGAATCCTCCGGTCAGGTAGTGATAGTTGTCGGCGAGCGACGCCTCGGCCATATGCGGGGCAACGGGCACAAAAGCGCCTTTTTCGTAGTGGCCGATTTCGATGTGCATTCCTTGCACCAGATTGGCGAAAGCCACGCCCCACAGAATCGAGACGATCCAGGCCGAAACCGTGTGCGCGGTGTCCCAGCCGTTTCGCCAGCGATCTGTGTCGATCATCTTCCGCCATTCGATCGCGCAAACGCGAACGATGAGGCAGACGAGGATGAGCATGAGGGCCAGGTACATTCCGGAGAACATGGTGGCGTACCACTCGGGGAATGCGGCAAAGGTGGCGCCTCCCGCCGTGAGCACCCACACTTCGTTTCCGTCCCAATGCGGGCCGATGGTGCTGAGCACCACACGGCGCTCCTTGGGAGATTTGGCGAGGATCTTCAACAGCATGGCGACGCCGAAGTCGAATCCTTCCAGCGCGAGGTAGCCGATCCACAGCACCGCGACGATGCAGAACCAGAGAAGCTGGATGGTTGTCAGTTCCACGATCGTTCCTTTCAGTACGCGAAGGTCATGGGGGCGGATTCGCTGAGCTTGATTGCTTTCTTTAAGGGATTGATCCCTTCTAGCGCATACCTTCGCAACAGGGCGATCCACACCACCCCGAGAGCGCTGTACAGAAGTGTGAAAACAGCCATGGATGTGAGGACGCTCGCCCCGCTCACGGAGTTCGACAGGCCCTGGTTCGTCATGAGCATGATGCCGTTTTCCCCGGGATTGACAATCCAGGGTTGGCGTCCCATCTCGGTGAGCAACCAGCCGAAAGAGTTGCCCATGAAGGGCAGAGGGACGGCCAATAGCCACAGTCTGCCAATCTTTTCAGATTTCTCCACTTTGTCTCCGCGCAGCGAGTACAGGCCGAGAATGGACATCGCCAACCCGAGGAATCCAATGCCCATCATGATTCTGAACGACCAGAAGGTCACGGTCAGATTCGGGCGGTAATCCTGATCTTTGCCGTAGACGTCGGCGTATTTCGCTTTAAGCGCGGCGTTGACGTCGTCCAAACCCTTGAGGAATGATTCCTTGCCGGAGAAATGGTTGGTGGCCATAAACGATTCGAGGCCCCCGGGGAACGGGAGAGCCAATTGGGGTCCGTGGCAGTCGGATGTCCACATCGCTATGACGAGATCATGGCTCTCCCCCGATTCGCACACGCCCATCATGGCGGCGGCCTTGTTGGGCTGAACGTCCTTTATGTGCTTGCCCATAAAATGGCCGGAGCCGATGGCCACGCACGACGATATAAGCATCGCGACGAGGCCGACTTTCGCCGCGGGCTTCCAGTATTCACGAGCTTCTTCTTCGCTTCCGGTCTTTCGGCGCGAACGGGCCATCCACCAAAAGCTCAGACCCGCTACGGGCCCGCCGGCAACGAGAAAGGCCGCGCTGATCGTGTGGGCGAATGTGTAGAGCGACGTTTCAGAAAAGAGGACGCGGAAGAAACCACTGATTCCATCGAGCTCGAGGCGTCCCGTATGGCGGTTGACGACCGCTCCCGTCGGATTCTGCATGAAGGAATTCGCCGAGAGGATGAAAAATCCCGAGAGCATGGTTCCGATCGCCAGCAACCATATGCACATATTGTGAAGTTTTGGAGACAGTCGATTCTTGCCGAAAATCCACAGGCCCAGGAAGGTCGATTCAAGGAAGAATGCGAGCAGGGCCTCGAAAGCGAGGGGTGCGCCGAAGATGTCGCCGACGAAACGCGAATATTCGGACCAGTTCATGCCGAACTGGAACTCTTGGACTATTCCGGTGGCCACTCCCAATGCGAAGTTGATAAGCAAGATCTTCCCGAAAAAGTCGGTGACCTTCTGCCATTTGGGATTGCCTGTTCGGCGGCCTATTGTCTGCATGGTAGCCACGAGCGTGGACAGGCCGATCGTCAAGGGCACCTGGTAGAAGTGATAGACGGTCGTAATGCCGAATTGCCAGCGTGCCAGTTCGAAAGCTTCCATCATTGAACCTTCTATGGACGTAGTCCGATTGAACGTCTCCAGTGTAGAACAGATTATCCCTCTGATCTGACAAATTGTCAGGAAACCTCTACCCATCGCCATTTTTTGCCCGTCAACGTGCGCGTAAGTTCCTGTGACGCTCCCGTATAATTCATCTTAGAGTGTGGCATGGAATGGATTTGCGTGTTCTATCGTTTCAATTCCAGAGGGGTATGAGACAATACTCTGCAGCGTTGGGATCGCCCGCATGATCCCAATTGAGAGAGCTCGCACTGTGCGCCGCAAGAGCGTCGCCGCCGGTGCCAGCTGTCATGAGGCTTCCGCGGTCAGCCGCGATATATGAGCCGGTGACGGCGCATTGCGGGAGTGCCTCCCGGTAGGAGAATAACGAATGTCTGATTCAGTTACGGACGAGCGGGAAAATCCCGACAAGGGATCCGTGTCTCCCGAGGACGGGGAGACGAAGGAGAACGCGGAAAAAGCGGCGGAAGGGAATAAAACCGTTCGAAGCATTCGAACGCGTCGCCCGGCCGCGCGTTCACGACGAGAAACAGCCGATTCCGAGCAGCCTGACGTCGACGCGACCAGCGCGGTCGCCCAATCTCTCGCGGAGTTAGAGACGACGAAGCGCAAGCCGAGGAAGAGGGCACCGTCCAAAAAGGTCGCCGAGTCCCTCGAGATCATCGCGGAAGGCGCGGGCACTCCCGATCTTCAGTCGATTCCATCGTCGACACCGCAATTCTCATCCTCGGAAGATTCAGCCCCTGCCGAGACTCCCCAGATCGGCATGACCGCCCTCCTTTTCCAAGAGCCCGACGTCAGCAGGGTTCGCGTGCGCAGG
>CAUSGP010000175.1:0-5224 GCA_963531075.1 uncultured Actinomycetaceae bacterium
AACGGGCGGCTCGTAACCGTCATGCACTTCCACAGCTCCGGCGCGGCGCTTTTGCAGACAACGCTTCCATCCGACGCGCCTATCGTTGGGCTGTCGGTCTCCGAAGTGGTGCTGCCGCCTTCAATCGTTCTCAATGCGATCGTTCGCGACGGCGTGCCGTTTACGGCCGAACCCGACCTCACGGTCGAGGCGGGCGATCAGGTGCTCTTCCTGCGGTCGGCCGAAGCCGAAGAAGATCTCGACATCGTGCGCCAGCTCATCGGCGACGACACCCAGCTTGACGTGCTCTAGCGGAGCCAGACCCCTCGTCAAAGCGATCGCCATCTGCCCCCGTCACGGCTCGTCATCCGGCGCTTTCTCACCGCCCCGCGCCACGGGCGGGAGCGTACGGACCATCATCCACGTCCACCATGCGGCCAAGGCGTAAAAGGGCAAGCCCATAACCAGCTTGGCAACCGCCAGCGCCGTCGCCGCTTCGGCCATGTAGAGCGGCAGCTGGACAAGAAGGCGAACCGCGAACACACCTGCCCACAACCACGTCAGCCTAGTGTAGCAGCGACGGGTCACAACTCCTTCGTCGTCCTCCGCCCTTCTCCATTTGACGGCGTCGCCGCGCAGAAAGCCGAGGACAAGCCCCATGAGAGGCCACCTCAAAGCGAGCGATAGGACAAGCGCGAGCAGATAGGCCGCGTTGATGAGCAAGCCGACGGTGAAATAGTCAGAGGCCTCTCCCGTGCGCAATGCCCAGAATGCCGAAACGCCCACGCCTATCAAGCCGCCGATGGCCGGGGTGGGATCGAGTTTGCCGAACAGGCGCGCCGCCAGGGCGAAAGCAGCTACTCCGACGGGCGCAACCGAGGAGATGACGACGTCTTTGGTCGCTATGTAGAGGACGAGGAAGATAGCTCCTGGCGCGACGCTCTCAATGATCCCCCGCCTCCCGCCGACGGCCTTCGACAGATCAAAGTCCTCGCCGAGTGCGACGGCCAGCCCTCCTCTGCGCCTGGCCCGCTTGCCAACGAAGGGGGCGGAAACGTCCGTCGCATCGGTCTCGGTCTTTTCGGCCACGTCTCTCCTTTCGACCGGCCGCCCGCATCGCATCAGGCGCGACGAAGCCGGTCAGGTTTCAATTCCGGTCATTTTCAATTCGTCGGGATTCGGGTATTCAAAGCGATGGCGCCGTTCGTGATCAGCCGGCGGCATCCACGGGACAATAGTATTCGCCGGCCGACGGCCTCCATCGACCGGCGAGGTCCATAGGACTCATGGGGCAAGCGCGTCAGCCGACCGATAGCAACCCTATCGAATATGGGCCTCCCGGTGGGTTGCGGTTGCCCGTCTCGCACGCGGTGCCGCCCGTCCCCGGTTTCAGCCGTCCGAAAGGACCGTGTAGGCGGGATCGAAAATCGTGGGAACGGCGTCACGATGGGTGATCGCACCACTCGCCGTCACACGCGAGCCGACCTCGATGCAGCGAACCGTTGTCCGACCTAAGAAGGCGAGGACGTATTCGCCTTCGGGAGCTTTGATCCTCGCGCGAACGACCGGGATGTTCCCCGTCCCGGGGTAGGCGAGCGACGTGATCTCGCCGGTCACTTCGACTCGGCGAGGGTTCACCTCAGCGAACCTCCGAGATTTCCGGGCCTCGGCGAGGAAGCGAAAGCCTCTCGCGCTGGGGTTCGGACTGCTTGGAGTTCGAACGAGGCACCTCGAGCGGAAGAATGTCGCGCGGCGGATGAGCGGCCGGGCCTCTGACCACCACGAGCCTGTCGAGTACGGCGTGGAGCACCGCGCTCGCCTCTGCATCGTCGACCGCGGCCCTGCCCGTCAATGTCGCTCGCAGCAGCCATCGCGGCCCGTCGATTCCGAGGTATCGGACGGGGTTGACCGTCCTTGCCCCCTCAATCGGCATCTGGGCGTGGATCTCCTGCCCGTATTCGCCGTCGGCCTCGCGGGAAGACCCGCCCTGCGAGGCGATGGACGCGATCATGTCAGCCCGCACGTCCTCCCACAGGCTGCTCGACTTCGGCGCAGCGAAAACCTGCAGTTGAAGCGCACTTTCGCCGATGATGTAAACAGCCCCGAGAACGACTTCGCGATTTCGCTCGACCGTGAACTGAATCGTCGCGTCCTCGACGGGCGGAAGCTTGAGCGCGCCGCATTCGAGCAGCTCGTCGTCTTCCGGAGCCTCGGCTTCGTCGTAAGGCCCCTGCGTCCTTTCAGCCTCGGCTCCCAGGACGTCGTCGACGTCGCTCTGTTTTGCCTTGGCCTTCTTCTTTCCAAATAGTCCCACGTCTCAACCCTTTCGAAGTATGCGGTTCGCTCGGTCGGACCACTCGCACTATCTTAGCCCGCACACTCCATGCACACCGGCAGTCCGTCCTCCTCATAGGCCAACTGCGACCGATGATGTACAAGGAAGCAGTGCGAACACGTGAATTCGTCGTCCTGCGCCGGAACGACGCTTATCGAAAGCTCGACATTCGACAGGTCGGCCCCGGGAAGTTCGAAGCCTTCGGCAGCCTCGACTTCGTCCTCCTCGACCTCCGCCGACTGGTGCTCTGAGCGCCGGGCTTTGAGCTGCTCGAGAGAATCCTCGCGGAGTTCCTCATCCTGCTTGCGCGGCGCGTCGTAATCGGTTGCCATTGTCAGCTCCACTCGTCTCGTTCTTCGCGGCATCGTCCGCCGCTTGTGGGGCCATGGACACCGCGTCCGGCCCCGCGTGCGCCCACAATGTATCAGGTTTTTCAGATTCGTCCAGTCCATCCATCTCAAAGCGAAACGCACCGCGGGACACCAAGCGTGACACACCCGGGTGTATCGGCCGATTCCGTCCGGTCTATGGCAACCTTAAGGTGACTACGATTTCAAGGGGAGCCATGAAAAAACTGGAGCTTTTGGGACTCGGGCCCGACGGCGAGACTCTCACGCTCAACGACGCGGAAGGCAATAGGTACATTCTACCCATCACGGACCTATTGCGCGCGACCCTCAGGCGCGACAAGCCCGTCGTCGAAAATCCATCGGAGCCGAAACGGCAGATGACGCCGCGCGAAATCCAGTCCTACATACGCGAAGGACTGTCGGTCGAAGACGTGTGCGAACTCTCCGCACTTCCCGCTTCCCGTGTCAATCCCCTCGCATTTCCCATCATCGCCGAGCGCGAATACACGGCCCAGCTGGCCCGTTCTTTCTCCATCGGGCACGACAGCGCGGGCCTCACGCTTGAAGAACTCGTCGCCTCGCGGCTTGTCGGGCGCAGCGTCAACCCAAACGACATCACGTGGGATTCCCTGCGCAAAAACGGAGAACCGTGGACCCTCGTCGCCGTTTTCGTCACGGGAGAACGCGAACATCGTGCGACGTGGCATGTCGACTTGGAACGGCGCCTTCTTGAGGCCCTCGATGACGAAGCGGCCTGGCTCTCTGAAACTCAACTGCCCGTCTCGACGGGAACATGGAGAGCGGCAAACACGCCGCCGGCTCCCGTCGACCTGGTTCACTCAGACACAACTCGCAGCCGACATTCTCACAGGGCCGAACAGAATGAGCACAGCAAGTCTGAGAATCGGAATGTGAACGCTCAGACAGGGCGGAAAGGCAAGGAAAACGGGGCGGCGGAACACTTCGGCCAGAGCGAAAGCGAAGCCGAAACGAAAGGCAAGATCGAAGAAGTCCTCGCCTCCCTCGACACCCAAAGAGGCAGGGTCCGCCCCATGCCCAAAGTCGAAGAAGACCCGGATTACGACGGGGCGCACCCTCCGGCATCCGCTCCTGAACAGGCCCGAGACGCCACTATTTTGAGTCTCCCCCACCGCTCGAAGGCGCCGCGCGAACCGGATCCCGCACCCGCCGAGCAGTCCAGACAAGACAAGCATTCCAGGGGCGAGCGGCGGTCGCGCGGACGCGAGGAATCTTCACCGAGATCCAAGGACAAACGGTCTCGCGGCAAAGGCGGTGGAAAGAAAGACGGGGGCGACAAAGACGGCGATTCCCCGAACGGAAGAGGGCGTCCCGAGCACGAGTCACTCTCCCCGGACGCCTTCGCCCCCTCCGAAAGCCGATCAGATCGCTCGAAGAAGCGTCGAGGCTCGCGTCCGTCAATGCCCAGTTGGGACGAAATCGTCTTCGGAAAAAAGGACTGAGCGTCTGGGCAACGGCCACGCGAATCGTCAATCGGCTGCCAGCGGAAGCTGCTTCGAAGCATGGGCGACACTGGCCGTCATGCGTTTGACGTGGTGGCGTCGGCAGAGCACCTCGTATCCCACTTTTCCTTCGTCTGTATCGCCGACGACGACCTGTTCCCCCTCCGTCACCATGACCCCGTCGATGGTTCGAGCGTTGTGGGTGGCTCGCTTTCCGCACCAACACAGCGACCGTACTTGCAAGACCTCCACCCTGTCGGCAAGCTCGATCATGCGCGCCGAGCCCGGAAACAGCCTCGTCAGGAAATCGGAAGTGATCCCGAACCCGAAGACGTCGATGCCGATCTCGTCCACTATGTGCGCCAACTGCTCAACCTGCTCGGCAGTGTAGAACTGAACTTCGTCGCAAATGAGGAAGTCGACTTGCCGGCCGCTCGTGCGTTCGGCGGCCACCGCCTTCCAGAAATCCGTGGAATCCTTCACCTCAAAGGCCCTCGATTCCAAACCTATCCTCGAGGAAAGTCTGCCGTCGCCGGCTCTGTCGTTACGCGTATAGACGAGCCCTCGCAGGCCTCGCCGCTCGTAGTTGTATGCGGTCTGAAGGGCCAAAGTCGATTTTCCGCAGTCCATCGTCCCCGAAAAGAAGACCAACTCAGCCATCACACAACCTCCACGATGAGGGGAACGAGCATTTCGAGGGGCGAAAGCGAACCGTGGACCCCGCGCATCGGGGGGCTTGTTCGCCCTCGCGAATCGACGATCGCAAGATCGCCGCGTTGGAAAGATATGACGTCGCCCATGATCGAACGAGCGAAATCCTCGACCGGTCCGAAGATCCCCGAGGCGACGGCCTCGTCGGCCGTGAAAACGAGTGAGGCTTCGCCGAGCTCCTCGCGCCATCTCGCGGCGACTTCCTCCGGTCGGCGAGTGTAAATCTGGATCGCGCGGTCTTCGCCCGCGATGAGCTCCGTGCCGTCGGTCAGCCGCGGGGCGTCCGCGAGATCGATCCTCGCGCCGACATCGACCATCCCGTGCTCCGCGGCGCTGACGATGAGCGTGCCGCGCCGAACTGACCTGGC
>CAUSGP010000176.1:0-5162 GCA_963531075.1 uncultured Actinomycetaceae bacterium
CGGGACCTGGCCCAGCTTGTAACCAAGAGCGGTCGCATCCGCCGAGCTGTACGCATAGGCAGAGCCGACGACAAGGTCCAACACGTTCGTGTCGCTCGACAAACCTCCGGCGGAGCCGATGGAGACGACGCATCGCGGGCTGTATTCCGTAAGGATCCACCCCAGTGCGCTCGCGGTTGAGACCATTCCCACACCCGTGCGAATGACAATGATGCGCCCGCTGGAGGTCTGCGCGTACCAAGCTTGTCCCGTGGGGGCCGGGAGCTGAGTGATTCTCGACGCAGAGCCGAGAAGGGGGCGCCCGTGCGGCGAGCTGTTCTCAGCGAGTTCTCTTGCGCGGGACGGCGCATTCGTGAGGATGTCGAGGAAAGGCTGTACCTCGACATCCTGTGCGGCCAACACAATGGCGTTTACGGTGGTCACGCCTCAACATCCTTCCATACCTCGCGCTGCTCCAACATGGAGTGGACGGCACGTTGCGCCGCCTCGAGTGAGTGATGTGCGCCCCGTCCGCATTGAACGTCATTAGCGGCCGGAACTTCCGTTGCTCGCAGTATATCTTGAAAAGTCGTCGAAATCAGTGTGATCGCGCCGTCAATATCGGGTTCGGATGCGAGCAGGAGGTAGAAACCCGTTTGGCACCCCATTGGGGAAAAGTCTACGACGACGTCGCTGTGATTACGCGCATACTCGGCGAAAGAGTGCTCAATGGAGTGCACCGCGGGCATGTCCAAATGCTCGACATTGGGTTGGCAAAAGCGCACGTCGTATTTGGTGAGCACGTCGCCGTGAGGGAGCCGTTTGACATCGGCAATCCTGACGAAAGGGGCGCGAACCGCGCGGTGGTCGAGGTTGAAGGATTCTACGTTCATTCGTATTTGTTGATCGGACATCGGATTCTCCTCTGGTCGGGCGAGCGTTGAGAATGCCGACGCTTCTTGCAGCCAGCGTCTTCTATTATGTTACATACGATGACTTGATGGGGGGAAGATGGCGGGGAGTTTGTCGGTGTTTCTCCCCTGGCGAGATGTTCGATCCTTGCGCGAAAGGTATGTGAGGCGAGGGCATTCGTCGGATTCTTCTGTCTTTGGTCGGTTTTTCGACGCGAAAATGTCGATGCTTTTGGTGCGGCCCCGGGATAATTACGAATGAGGGCACACGGGGTTTTTTCAGGCACGCCCCATGGCTGACTCAGAAATGCCGTGCACGATGGAGTCATCGACGGAATACTCCGGGAATCGTGGACTCGGGGCCGTCGCCGAGGCGGAGGACATGCGCCTCGCATAAAAGAATAGCTTCGGTTTTCTCGGCATGGCGAGAATCCCTTCGAACCGAGGCATTGGCGGGCGGCGATGCGTGGATCGCCGCCCGCTAGATTTTTCTCGCACGCGACCTCTGATGATTCGCGTCACTTGATTTTCTGCCTTTGTCCGCGGCTCAGCGAATTCGCGATTGGCCGTTATGTAACGCTTTCACGATTCCGTGACGTAACGCTTTTACGATTCTCTGCGATCGTTCAGGGTGCGGCTTCGTTTAGGCTATGCAGCTACAACCCGGGCGCAGCTGCATTTTGCGTGACGGCGTTCGGCTCCCGGCGAGCGGCATGGCGCTGTTGGGAGCAGCATGCTTCCGGTCTACTTTTGCCTCTGTTTCTGGCAATCTGGACAATAGCCGTGGTAAATGACTTCCGCCTCGTTGATCGCGTATCCATGAGGGTGGGAGGCGTCGAGGCAGGGCTTTTCGCCCTTGGCGCAAGGGACGTCTTCGATTTTTCCGCAGGACCGGCAAATGGCGTGGTGGTGATTGTCGTTCCGGTTGATCTCGTAATAGGTGACTGTTCCAGTCGATCGAACCTCGCGCAGCAAGCCTGCGGTAGTCAAGGCGTGAACGATGTCGTAGACGGCTTGGACGGAAACCGAGCCGATCCGCTCGATGACGCCCTGACGCAGTTCTTCGACGCTGGAATGTCCACCCTGCTGAGCGGTGCTCAACAAGGCGAGGCGCGGCTCGGTGACGCGCAGACCCGCACCGCGCAGCGTGCTCGAATAGTCCGTCATCACTCCTGCGATTCTCTCTCGATCGGGTGCACTGTCTAGGGGTGTTGGGCCCCCATCCCGTAGCATTGTAATTGCTCGCGTTGTCCGTTGGGTACTCGGAGATCCCCGGTGACGATGGGCGAAGCGGGCAGATCCGGCGAACGCAACGTTGCGGCGCGTCGAAGTATGAGGATTGTTGATTGGGAAGGAATGCCATGGCTCCGCTGCATGGCCAACCGGATAGCCCGGCCGCGGTCATTTCAGGTCAAATCTCCGCCGAGCAGGCTTCGCGCCCCCTGTCCGTCCGCGACATGTTTCGAGTGGGCATCGGCCCGTCCTCGTCACATACGGTCGGTCCGATGCGCGCAGGTTTGCATTTCACGCAACATCTGGCGATCCCTGAGGGGACGAAGCTCGGCCGCGTGGTCGTCGAACTTATGGGCTCGTTGGGAGCGACGGGAAAGGGACACTCAACGGATAGGGCCGTGCTTTTGGGGCTTGCTGGATACTCGCCGGAGAGCGTTCCGATCGAGGTGGTCGACACCCTCATGGAAAACGCCGAGCGAACCGGCCTGCTCAAAGTGGCCGGTGCGGGAGAGGTTGGGTTTATCGCCGAACGCGACATTCTTTTCTTGCCGGGAAAGATCTTGCCTTTTCACGTCAACGCCCTCACGATTCGAGCCCTGGCTGAAGACGGATTGATTGTGGGGGAATGCACATACTATTCCGTGGGTGGCGGTTTCGTCATGGAGGAATGCGGTGACGCCGAAGGTGCTTCGCGCGTGCGGCCACTGGCGAGCCAGAGCGACGCGGCGTGCGATCCGGCGCCCTATCCCTACTCCAGCGCGGCCCAGCTGCTCGCCTATTGCGAGCGTGAGGGCATGAGGATATCCGACGTCGTCGAAGCCAATGAGCTCGCGCTGGCAAGTGAAGCCGAGCTGCGCGACGCTCTTGATGGGATCGTGGCGGCGATGCGCGAGAGCATTGAAGCTGGTTGCTCCACGGAGGGCATGCTCCCCGGAATCCTCAAGGTGCGCAGGAGGGCGCCCAAGCTCATGGCAGATCTTCTAGCTCGTCAGGGCTCGGCGGGCGGCGAGGCCGACGAGCTCGCGGGCATGGACTGGGTCAACTTGTATGCGCTTGCGGTGAATGAAGAAAATGCGGCCGGGCATCGCGTTGTGACGGCTCCGACCAACGGCGCAGCGGGGGTCATTCCAGCGGTACTCGCTTACTACATACGCCGCAAGGGCGGGGTCAAGGAATGCGTGCACCGCTTCTTGCTCACGGCGGCGGCGATCGGCGGGCTTATCAAGACGAATGCTTCGATTGCGGGCGCCGAGGTCGGCTGCCAGGGAGAGATCGGCTCGGCGTGCGCAATGGCCGCGGCAGGTTTGGCCGAAGCGATGGGCGGCGTGCCACGTCAGGTCGAAAACGCCGCGGAAATTGCGATGGAGCACTGCCTGGGCCTCACGTGTGACCCGGTCGGGGGACTGGTTCAGATTCCCTGCATCGAGCGGAATGCGATTGCCGCAGTCAAGGCGATCAATGCTGCACGTATGGCCCTATGGGGTGATGGACGGCATACCGTGTCTTTTGACACGGTTATCGAAACGATGCGTCAGACAGGCGCGGATATGCTGTCTAAATACAAGGAGACGAGCCGCGGGGGTCTAGCCGTTAACGTTGTCGAATGCTGACCTCGAGCGCTCCGAGAAGATCGTCGACCAAGTCCTGCCAGTGCTCCAAACCAACACTCAGGCGCAGCAAATCGTCGGTCAATCCGTAAGCTAAACGTTTCTCTCGCGGAACGTCCGCGTGCGTCTGGACCGCCGGGCAGGTGATGAGCGATTCGACGCCGCCGAGAGATTCGGCGAAGGTGAAGACGCGCACCGATTCCAAAACGGTTGGCATGTCGACGGATTCGACCGGGGTGAAGCTGAGCATTCCGCCGCGGCCGGTGTATCGCACGCGCTCGACCAGTGGGCTCTTTTCCAGCGCTTCAGCAACCTTTCGGGCGTTTTCTTGATGGCGTTCCATGCGCAGGGCGAGCGTTTTCATACCGCGCATGAGCAGCCAACAGTCGAAGGGCCCGAGGGTCGCGCCCGTCATGTTGAGCTGCACCGCCAGTTTTTCGGCCAAGGCCTGGCGAGACGTGATTACGGCTCCGGCGAGGACGTCGTTGTGGCCGCCAAGGTACTTCGTGGCCGAATGCAGGACGACGTCGGCCCCCAGATCCAGCGGTCGCTGGAAGATCGGGGTGTAGAAGGTGTTATCCACGACGACGATAGCGCCGGCCCGATGCCCGAGGGCGGCTGTCCGTTCAATGTCGATCTCCACCATCATCGGATTGGTCGGCGTTTCGATGAAGACGAGATCCGCCGGCTCGGCCAAAGCCTCGTGCAGTTCCTCCTCGCCGGAGGTGAAGTCGACCGAGTGAGCTCCCGTGCGGCCCAGCTCGAGGAAATAGCGGTAGGTGCCGCCATAGATGTCTTCCGTCGTGACGATTCGAGAGCCGGGTGCCACGAGCGAGACGACAAGCTCGGCAGCGGCCATTCCCGATGCCGTGGCGAATCCCGCAACTCCGCCTTCGATCTGCGCGAGGGCGTTTTGGAGGACGTCGCGCGTCGGATTGGCTGTGCGAGTGTAGTCATACCCCGTTGAGGCCCCCAAACCGGGGTGCGAGTACGCCGTGGAAAGATGGATGGGCGTGGTCAACGCGCCGGTGTGCGGATCGCTCGCCGTGCCGATGTGTGCGAGAACGGTTTCGGTTCGTCGCGCGGGCTGCTGAGGCTCGACGCCGTCGTGGGAGCTCATGAATTGGCCTCCGTCTCGTCAGTCTGAATTGTTTTCGTCGCCGAATGCGTCTCGACGGCGTGTCGCAACCGTCCGATCGCCTCGGCGAGGGTCTGGCGAGGGCACGCAATGTTGATGCGCGTGTATCCGAGGCCCGGGCTGCCGAAGATCGCGCCGTCGTCGAACCACAGGTCGGCCTCCTCGACGACGAACCGATCAAGTTCCTCCGGCTCAATCCCCAGATTCTCGATCAGCCCGCGGCAATCGAGCCAGGGAAGGTAGGTTCCTTCGGGGCGGACCAGCTCGATTCCTTCAATCGTTTGCAGTTCTTCC
>CAUSGP010000177.1:0-5147 GCA_963531075.1 uncultured Actinomycetaceae bacterium
CGAAGCTCGAGTGGAGCGGGGCAATGTCCGGGCCGACGTCAACGTTGAACTGCGGGAAGGGCCTGATGCGCCCTTCGGCACCCGCACAGAAAAGAAGAACGTCAATTCCTTCAGAGGCATCGAAAACGCTGTCCGGTACGAGATTTGCCGTCAAGCAGCGATCCTGGCGGCGGGCCAAACGGTGGTTCAAGAGACTCGCCATTATCACGAAGGCGACGGGACGACGTCGGCGGGACGCGTGAAATCAGATGCCGAAGATTACCGTTATTTCCCTGAGCCGGACCTCGTTCCTCTCGCTCCCGATCCTATCTGGGTGGAGGATCTGAAAGCGCGGATGCCCGAGCTTCCGTCAGCCAAGAGACGGCGTGTGAAGGTCGAATGGGAGCTTTCGGATGAAGAGCTGCGGGATCTGGTCAATGCGGACGCCGTTGATCTCGTCGAGTCGACCGTAGCCGCAGGGGCCAGCCCCGCGGGCGCACGAAAGTGGTGGATGGGGGATATTTCCCGCTATGCCAAGGAAAACGAGCTGGAGCTCAGGGACGTCCCCGTGACCCCCTCGGATATTGCTGAGCTTGATGGCCTGGTTCGCGATGGCAAGCTTACGGATAAGCTCGCCCGTCAGGTGCTCGAGGGAGTGCTCGCGGGCGAAGGAACGCCGTTCGAGGTTGTTTCAGCGCGCGGACTCGAGGTCGTCAGCGACGACGGCGCCCTCGTTGCCGCCGTTGATGAGGCTCTAGTAGCGAACCCTGATGTCGCGGAGAAGATCCGCGGCGGTAAGGTCCAGGCAGCTGGAGCAATCGTCGGTGCGGTGATGAAAGCGACCGGCGGCAAGGCGAACGCCGCCAGGGTCCGGGAGATCGTCATGGAGCGCTGCGGATAGGAAGCGGCCTGACGTTGGTGCGGGTGCGCGGATGCTGAACAACCAGCGTTCGCGCACCCGCACCTTCTGTTTTCATCTTCAGGGCTTTCATGCGACCGCGAAGGCTTTTCCCGTAAAGCCAGAGGCCAAAGCGAAAAACGAATGCCAAGAAGCCATCGGCTGTGGGTCGAAATAAGCCCACTAGTGGGGCTTTCAGCGCGCACAATTATGGGCTCACAAGGTTAGGGGACATTGAGGCAGTCTGATACCTGAACACCTACAGACTGTAACGAGAATCTATCGTGAATAAACTTCATGTAAACTCCATCAACTACAGAAAATGCACTATCTTAATAAGAAGACTTCGTTATATCCTTTACCGAATTTTTGTGAATTTGACATGAACCTGAAGAATTCCAGTAGTCTGGTCCCCATTCAGTCTAAAAAGGGAAGGGGACCGAAATGTCCGCCGACACCTATCAGTTGCTGGCGATCGTTCTTTATTTCGCAGTCATGCTGGGCATTGGCTATTACGCCTATCGCCGAACCGCGAATGTGGACGGTTACATGCTTGCGGAGCGCCAGCTTTCTCCCGGAATCGCGGCTTTGTCTGCCAATGCGGCGGACATGTCCGGTTGGCTTCTCATGGGATTGCCGGGGGCAATTTACGCTGCCGGGCTCTCGAAGGCATGGATAGCCATAGGGCTTATCGTTGGAGCCTGGTTCAATTGGTGGCTCATCGCGCCACGTCTGCGTGCCTACTCGGAGGTTGCGGACAACGCCATCACGATCCCCAGCTTCTTCGCCAAGCGGCTCAAACGAAACTCACGTCAACTGCGAATCGTCGCCGCGCTCGTCATTCTCGTCTTCTTCACGTTCTATGTTTCCTCGGGGATGGTTGCCGCAGGAAAATTCTTCGTCAGCTCTTTCGGTTGGAACTACTTCATCGGAATGGCCGTCGTGGCCGTCATTACGCTCTTGTACACGCTTTTCGGTGGTTTTCTCGGGGCTACTCTGACCGACGTCGCCCAGGGCCTCCTCATGCTCGCCGCTCTCATCGCCGTGCCGATCGTGACCGTGATCGAACTCGGCGGTTGGGGTGAGGCGACGGATCGGATCACCAACGTCAAACCCGAGGCTTTCAATCTCTTCTCAGGTTTTTCTGACAACGCCTTCCTGTGGATTATTGCGACCATATCCACGGCTGCCTGGGGTCTGGGTTATTTTGGCCAGCCGCACATCATCGTCCGTTTCATGGCTTTGCGAACTCCCGGTGAGGCTAAGACGGCTCGCCGGATCAGCCTTGGCTGGATGGTTCTGAGCGCGGCGGGAGCGATTTTCACGGCGCTCATCGGGATCGGCTATTTTGCGGGAGACCCTGAAATCAAACTCGGAAAAGGGGAATCCGAAGAGGTCTTCCTCGTTATGAGCCGCATCTTCTTCCATCCATTCGTTGCCGGGCTCGTGCTTGCTGCGGTTCTCGCGGCCATCATGTCGACGATGTCGAGCCAGATGATCGTCTGCGCTTCGGCCTTGGTCGAAGATCTCTATTCCCTCGTGGGACGCAAGGTCGCGGCTAAGAATCTCCTCGTTCTCAGCCGCCTCAGCGTTCTTGGCGTCACGGTTGTTGCAGCAATAATGGCGCTAGACCGAAATTCCGCGATACTTCAGCTCGTCGAGTTTGCCTGGGCAGGTTTCGGAGCGGCCTTCGGCCCGATTGTCATTCTCTGTCTCTACTGGAGAAAGCTGACGCCTACGGGAGCTCTTGCGGGCCTCGTTACCGGCGCCGTCACCGTTTTCGTGTGGGCGAATATCGACTTCCTCAAAGACAAGATGTATGAGATAGTCCCCGGTTTCCTTCTCAACCTCCTTGTGTCGTTCGTCGTAAGCCGCATGACATACACCGAAGATCCCGAGGTCGATGCCGAATTCTCCAGCATGGAGGCCGCCGTGAAGGAGGCTTGATGCGCAGCTTGGCGCTTGGTTGACGCCTCGGCCGAGCTTGACCCTGACACTGTGACAGGGTCTTTCCTTGGGATGAGGAGGTACTTCGATGAATAAGACCAATGCATCCCTACCGTCTCAGCCATCTCCGCAGTCCGAGTCATCTCTACAGTCTCCGGCGTCGTCGGCGCCGTCGCGTTTTCCTCCGTCTCGAGAGGCGCCCCAGCGAGAAGCCCGTCTAGCGGAGGCTTTGAGCGCGTCGAACTCTTCGACTCGGCTGAAGGCAGCCTTGGCGGCGGGCTCGAGCGCCGAACCCGAGTGGCTGGAGACGCTCGTCGAACGTTGCGCGGTCGAACCGGATTTCTTTGTGCGAGACATGCTGTCCTGGGCGCTGACCCGCCTGCCGTCGGAGGCAGTTTTGCCCCGGCTCCGTAGAGAGCTGGGCTCCGAATGCCGACAGGCCCGCAGCCAGGCGTTGCATACCCTTTCGAAGATCGGGGACAAGAGCGCCTGGGGTTGGATTACCCGCGACATGCTGCGCGATTCCGATGATGAACTGGCCCGGACGGCGTGGCGCTGCGCCGTCGCCCTTGTGCCCGAGGGCGAGAAGAAGGCTTTGGGCGAGGAACTGGCGAGCCAGCTTGGCCGCGGGGACCGCGACGTCCAGCTGAGTCTGAGCCGGGCGCTGATCGGCCTCGGCGACGCCGTTGAGCCCGCTCTGGGCAAGGCTGCTGAAAGCCCGAATCCCGCGAAGGCGGCCCACGCCCGCGCCACGGAATCGCTTCGCCTGGACCCAGAACTCGGCTTCGACGCGGCGATTGAAGAGGCCAAGCGTGCTGTTGCCTTGGACGCCGGAGGCGTGGGGCCCGACGTCGTGCCGACGGCAGAGGCCGAGGCGAAGAGGCTGCAGGCGGCGGAGAATGCTGAAGGCGCCGCCGCTGAGGCGAGACGGCTTCAGGAGGGCGCGGATTGCTGATCGGCGATGTGGCCCGCTATACCGGCGTCAGCGTTCGGATGCTTCGACACTACGATTCTGTGGGCCTGGTGCGGCCGATGGGCCGCACCATCGGCGGCTATCGGGACTATTCGGACGACGACGTGCGGACGATTCTTCAGGTGAAGACCCTCCGTTCTCTGGGGCTCACGCTCAAGCAGATTAGGCGCATTCTGGAAGACCCCGGTCGTGCACCGGCCGCCCTGGTCGACGACCTCATTCGTCAGACGGAGGAACGCCTGGATCGAGAACGCGAACTGCTCGACCGGCTCCGGGCGATTGCGGCATCCAGGCCCGCCGATTGGCAGGAAGCCGTGCGCATCGTCAAACTCGTTCGCGGTCTGGGCTCGGCCAGTGCCTCCCGCAGGCAGCAGGCCGTGCTGTCCTGGCCGGCGGATGTGGCGCCCCCTGTGGATCTGCTGGTTAGAGCGGTCCTGTCCGAATCTGATCCAAACGTCGCCGGGGCTTTGCAATGGGCGCTTGCTCGCTCGGACGGCGACGTCGTCGCTAGGCTGCGTACGGGCGCCCAATCTGACGACGTCGACATTAGGCGTCGCGCCATACTAACGATCGCAGCTATGCCGGAAGCGCCCGGCGCCGACGTCGTCCTTGTCAGGGCTCTTGGCGATTCGGATGAGACTGCGCGCAAGCATGCGGCTCTGGCGTTGGGGCGGCTGGGCGAGGCGGCTGCCGTTCCCGTTCTCGTCGATATGGTGGCCGACGGCGTCAGTGATGTGGAGGCGACCGAAGCATTGGAAAGCCTGTCTCGCATCCCGGCGTACGCGAGGGCGGTCGAAGCCGCTGTAGCGAGCAAGTTGAAGGGTTCGGCCGCCGATTCGGCGGCGCGTGAGCGCCTTGCCGTGGCGTTGGCGAGCTGTGCCGGGACTTGCCGATCTAAGAGATGACGATGTGCTGCTGAATTCTCTTGCCTAGTTCGGACACTATTCTCGTGCTTAGTGCGGACACTCTGCAGTGTCTTGCCATCGCTGCTGAGACTTGCAATCCTAAGGCTGTGTACCCGGCTTCGTCAGTGTTGAGCGGCTATAGGGCCGCTCCCTGGCTCTCAAGCACGTCGCAGTCGACGATGAAATGCGCCGCAAACTCTTCCCGAAAACAAACTCGTCTCGGAAACAGAGGGCTCCGTCATCGCCTGAGCGATGAAGAGTGTGTATGAGGCTCAGGCTGCTTCGCAAGAATCAAAGGATTTCCCTGAGAACGGTTTTGGTAATTGGAATGAGGTGCCGCCGTGTGAGGTAAATGCTCTATCGATAAAAATGTGGGGTAAAGCGACTAGCGGTGTGTGGGGTGTGTGGTGGGTGTCACGTGGGTGGGGGTTGTGGTGGGGTGGGG
>CAUSGP010000178.1:0-5132 GCA_963531075.1 uncultured Actinomycetaceae bacterium
GACAAAACGGCGTGATTGGGGTGATTGTGCCTGTTACAACGGTTCGCAGCTGGATTCATGCGCTTGATGGGGCGCGGGCGGTTTGGGGGTATGCGGCGACGTCCCGTTTGGCGGCGTGCGGAACAGGCCCAACTCGGGAGCCGACCGGGTGCCGCGAAGTGCCTCAAGAATGAGGGAACACGCCGACTGGGGAGAAGAACTCGCCGGGAATCCCCTTTAAATGTAGGTACGGACAAAAAATACTGCTATTCTAGAGACAGCTCGGCGAGACCTGAGGCGTCCCGAGCTATCCTTTCACCGAAATTACGCACATTCGGTGTTATTCCCCCACAATGTCGATTGTCGGCGTAGGCCGGCAGTCCGAGGAAGGAACCTCGTGAGCCAAATCAACCTGGGCGCGGTATCAACCATGCGCCTACCCGAACTGCGGGAAGCGGCTGCAAAGCTGGGTCTGGAGGTTGACCCGAAAGCCAAAAAGGCAGACCTTGTCGCAGCGATTCGATCCGTGACGGGACCCGCGCGGCGTGGACGTCCGCCCAAAAACAGGGATGAGGTCAAGGTGCGCTACGAAGCGCCCAGGATCAAGGTCGGCGCCAAACAGAAGAATGAGTTTAAAGAAGGCGATTTAGCGGCCGGGACCAAAGGCGGTGCCGAGCCGAAAACTGGCAAAACTAGCACGGAAGACTCGGGAATCGACGTGTCGGCTGCCTTCCAGCAGCCTTTCGCTCGGGATGCGCGCAGGTCCAGCGAAGCCGACGTTTCTGCAGGAACCGGCGTTTCTGGGAAAGAAAGTGTTTCCGAGAAAGACGACGCCGACAAGCCACACATTGATGTCCGTTCCAGCTTCTCGGAACGGGGTGCGACTGACCGGGGCGCTCGGGTGCGACGTCGTGGAACGAACCGTGAGGGCCAGTCGCGCGAAGAAGAACCCCGAGTAGACATCGTTCTGCCTGATTCCAAGGGCTCTTCTTCCGATGCTAAGGATGATAAGCAAGAGCATCTTTCGCGGCGGCAAAGGCGTGAACGCAACGAGCGCCTAGCCCGTGAGCGCGCTGAACGCAACAACGCCGAGCACAACGGCAACAACCGCGCACGAAACCGGGGTGATCGCGGCCGTGACGGCAACATGACAGAGTCGGACAAGCGCGCCGCACTCGATGCGATTGGCGAGGCTGCCGAGCGTCGCGCCGGCGGTGAAGAGGGAACCACCGAGCGTCGATCCCGCAATCGCAACAGGAATCGCAATCGGGACCGCGGTGAGTTCCAAGTTGCTTCCCAACGCGACGACGAGGATCTTCTACAGGTTGCCGGTATCCTCGATTTCGAAGGAAACAACGCTTTTCTTCGCACTGGGGGCTACCTTCCCGGAGCCAACGACGCCGCGGTTTCGCAGCAGATTGTTAAACAGCACGGCCTTCGACGCGGCGATGCCATCGTCGGCGCCGTCCGCCCCCGGACGGAGGGCGATCAGCATTACAACAACCGCAATCGCAACCGCAATCGCAATCACTTCAACCAGCTCAATCAGCTGGTGCAGATCGACACGATCAACTCGCTCGATGTTGAACGTTCGCTGACCAGGCCCGAGTTCAACAAGCTGACGCCGCTGTATCCGCAGGATATGCTCCGTTTGGAGACGACGCCGAAAGCCATGACGCCTCGGGCGATTGATTTGGTTTCGCCGATTGGAAAGGGCCAGCGCGGGCTCATCGTCGCCCCGCCCAAGGCTGGCAAGACGATGGTCATGCAGCAGATCGCCATGGCCATCGCTTCGAATAATCCGCGGGTCCATCTCATGGTGGTGCTCGTAGACGAACGGCCCGAGGAAGTCACGGACATGAAGCGTCTGGTCAAGGGAGAGGTAATCGCCTCGACTTTCGACCGCCCAGCGTCGGACCACACGATCGTCGCCGAGCTTGCGATCGAGCGTGCCAAGCGTCTCGTCGAACTTGGCCAGGACGTGGTTGTGCTCCTCGATTCACTCACCAGGCTCTCGCGGGCTTACAACCTCGCAGCCCCGGCGTCGGGCCGGATCCTTTCCGGAGGCGTCGATGCCGCTGCGCTCTACCCGCCGAAGAAGTTTTTCGGAGCTGCGCGCAATATCGAAAATGGCGGATCTTTGACGATTATTGCCTCGGCGCTCGTGGAGACGGGGTCGAAAATGGACGAGGTCATTTTCGAAGAGTTCAAGGGGACGGGCAATATGGAGCTGCGTCTGTCGCGTCAGCTGGCCGATCGGCGCATCTTCCCGGCAATCGACGTCAATGCGTCGGGGACGCGCCGCGAGGAGCTGCTGTTCAGCCAGGAGGAGCTCAAGGTCATCTGGCAGCTGCGCCGAGCCCTTGGCACGCTCGATGTTCCCGAAGCTTCGGACTTTATGCTGGGGCGCTTGCGCAAGACCGAGTCGAATGCCGAATTCCTTGTTCAGCTCATGAAATCGATGCAGGCAAGCGGAAACTGATACGCGCAGGGCTCGTGAGCGAGGTCACCTTGAACGAGGGAGCTCGCGAGCCCGCCGCTCCCGGCGGCGTTTGCTTCTGGCGGCGTTCTTTTGAAGCGTAAACAGGGTGTACAAGAGTTGTAAACTGTGCGACAATGTCTCGTCGGCTTTCGGTTCACCGGTGTCGTAGCTGCGGGCGATCCTCGCTCGTAGGCAAGGGCGCGCCTCCGCGGAGAGGGGCCGCTTGCGCATCGGACCCGGGGCGTTAACGATCCTAGGAGTGCAAATGAAGCAGGGAATCCATCCCGAATACCACGCGATTACGGTCTCGTGCACATGCGGCAACGAGTTCGAAACTCGATCGACTATCGAAGGTGACCACCTTCGTGTAGACGTGTGCAATGCGTGCCACCCCTTCTACACCGGCAAGCAGAAGATTCTCGACACCGGTGGGCGCGTGGCCAAGTTTGAGGCCCGTTACGGCAAACGGAAGGCCAAGTAGTTCGTGCTCTCGGCGCCGGCGCAGGATATGCGTCGGCGCCGAGGTGTATTTTCTTCGAGAAAGGGTGAGGAATGAGCAGCCAGACCGAGCTCGCCGAGCAGATGCTTGCCGAGCACAGCAGGATCGAAGCGGAGATGTCTAGCCCCGAGGTGCTCTCGAGCCCGGAGAAGATGAAATCCTTGGGGCGCAGATACGCCGAATTGGGGCGCATCGTCCGCGTCTATCGGGCCTTTCTCAGTGCCGAGGCCGATCTCAAGGAAACCCGTGAAATCGTGGGCGCCGGCGGCGAGGATGCCGAGCTCTTCCGCCCCGAATTGCCGGGGCTGGAAGAGGCTTACGAACGGGCCGAAGACGCACTCAAAGACGCGCTCATTCCACGCGATCCAGACGATGCCCGCGATGCCATCATCGAGGTCAAGGCGGGGGAGGGCGGAGAAGAGTCAGCGCTTTTCGCCGGTGATTTGCTGCGAATGTACGAACGCTACGCGGAGAGGATGGGCTGGCAAACCCAGGTCCTCAGCTCAATGCCCACCGAGCTCGGCGGAGTCAAGGATGTGCAGATGGCGGTCCGCTTGCGTTCGACGCCTGAGGATCCGGCCGATGGCGTGTGGGCGCACCTCAAGTACGAAGCCGGCGTCCACAGGGTCCAACGTATTCCTGTGACCGAATCTCAAGGGCGCATCCATACCTCCGCTGCCGGGGTGCTCGTTTTCGCCGAGGTCGACGATCCAGGGGAAGTTGAGATTGCCGAAGCGGACATTCGCGTGGATGTCTTCCGTTCGTCGGGGCCGGGCGGGCAATCTGTCAACACGACCGATTCGGCCGTGCGCATCACCCACATTCCCAGCGGCTTGGTGGTCTCCTGCCAAGATGAAAAGTCTCAGATCAAGAATCGCGAGGCTGCCATGCGCGTGCTGAGGGCAAGGCTCCGGCAGATGCAGCTTGAGCAGCAGGCCGAAGAAAACGCGGCCATGCGACGCTCGCAAGTTCGCACAGTCGATCGATCTGAGCGGATCCGCACGTACAACTTCCCGGAGAACAGGATTTCCGATCACCGTACCGGGTATAAAGCCTACAATCTCGATCAGGTCCTTGCCGGAGACCTCGGACCCCTCGTGGACTCGGCTCGTCAAATGGATGAGGCTGAGCGTTTGGCGGCGCAGGAATGAGCGCGACGGTTAACGCCTGCGGATGCAGGGCACGTGCGAGGGCCTGGGTGTGACGACTGAAGCGGGCGCTATCGGAGCGGACGTGACCGGACCAGACGCTATCGGACCCGACGTGACTGGGCGGGGTACGACCGAACCTCGTGAGTGGAACGGGCTTATCGTGCAAGCCGCTAAACGTCTGGTCGACGCCGGAGTTGCCTCGCCCGTCTCCGACGCACGCGAGCTCGCGGAATTCGCCGCTGGCGTACGTCGGCTTCCTCTCAACGCCCCGACGTCGGAACAACTGGCGGCCTTTGCCCACGCGGTCGAGCGCCGCGCCGGGCGCGAACCTCTCCAGCACATCACCGGGCGCATGTATTTCCGTTATCTCGAACTTGTCAGCCGCCCGGGCGCTTTCATCGTCAGGCCGGAGACCGAGATGGTCGCCCAGGACGCCATAGACGAGGCTCGGAAAGTCGTTGCGCGCGGCGAACGGCCTCGCGTTGTCGACCTGTGCACCGGATCGGGCGCCATCGCACTCGCCCTGGCCACCGAGGTTCCCGGTGCCCACGTCCTCGCCATCGACATTTCCGACGAAGCGCTCGCGGTCGCCGCGGAAAACAATGCAGCTTATGGGAACCCGGTGGTCTTCTTGCAGGGCGACGCCATGGAGTTCTCTCTTGGCCCTCGGGATTCTTCGGGTGCTGTCGCTCGCGGAGGCGGAGTTGGAGCTCGCGGAGGTGCGGTTGCTTCTCGCGGGGGTGCCGCCGACTGTGCGGACGATGCCCGCAGCTGTGCATTTGACGTCGTCGTTGCGAATCCGCCCTATATCCCGGCGCATCACGAGCTGTCGCCAGAAGTCCTTGCGGACCCCGCTGCGGCGCTGTGGGGCGGGGGAGCCCGCGGCTTGAACGTGCCGGCGTCGCTGGTTGAAAGGGCCACCGCACTCCTTCGGCCGGGCGGACTGCTGGTCATGGAACATGCTGAGGAGCAAGCCGAGGCTTTGAGGCGTATTGCGTCTAACGCGGGATTCGTCAAGGCG
>CAUSGP010000179.1:0-5093 GCA_963531075.1 uncultured Actinomycetaceae bacterium
GTCCAGGATCGCGACGTCCACACCGGCGCCCATCGCGTCGATGGCCTCCCGTCCGGTCTCTGCAAGGAGTACGTCATATCCCTCTCGCCCGAGGGCGCGCATGAGTGGTCCTGAGATCGCAGTGTCGTCCTCTACAAGAAGCATTTTGGTCATGGGGTAATTCTAAAGCAATTCCGTTAAAATTTGCCTCTTTGTCTTGGGATTCCTTTACCATTGCGACACCACGTTCGACTACCGGATCGCCGCCATCCCACAAGGGCGAATCCCTTTACGAGGACGGCATCTTCCGAACCTCAACGGCCTCAATCTTTCCGAATCCCTGAAGATTCGGGCTGCCGGCTGTAACCAGGGTGTACCTGCCCGGCAACTGGGAGCGCAAGGATTCGGCAGTTTCGCTGTCGGTCAGAATTGCACCGGCCTCGGCCACGTCGACCAGGCGCGAAGCGAGGTTTACCTTCGGCCCGAAAATGTCGCCAAAACGGGAAACGACGCCTCCCCACACCAGGGAGGCCCGCACGGGGAGCATTCTGGGAACGTTGCGCAGCTCATCAACGACATTCGTGACGACTTTCGCTCCCGTGTCGAGATCGTCGGCGATGTACAGGAAGGCGTCTCCGATGCTCTTGACCACCCGGGCACCGTGGGCGTGGATGACCCTGCGGCACGTGAAATCGAATTCCTCGATGAGCTCGATGAACTCGGCCGATCCCAGTTCGTTCGAGCGATTGGTGAACGCAACCATGTCGATAAAACCGAAAGCCCGGCGCAGAGTGACTTCGGAGGCCTCTGTCAACTCCATCTGCGAGACCTCGGTCTCGCTGCGACGCAGAAGGGCGACCATGTGGCGCCTCCACGAGTACTCCATTTGCTGACGCAGGTATTCCCCGTAATCGGCAATGTTGTCGAGCACCCAGAATCTGGCGGAGATGCCATCAAGCCCCAGTTCCCTGCGCGCGTAATCAACGAGCACCTCGTGCTGCCACAGGACGAGGCGGTCAGACATATGCGACTGGGCGCGATTGAGCGATTCGAGGGTTTCGTTGGTGAGCAGGCCGGAGCACAAAGCTCGCGCGTGCAGTCGCATGGCATCGACGTCGCCGTCGGTGAAGATCCTCTTTTCCCGCTTGTCCGAGATCGTCGGAAAGCCCATGGCCAGCCAAAATCGAAGCGCCGTATCCACGTCAAGCCCGGCGAGCTCGGCCGCCTGCTCCAGGGTGTACTTCTCTCCCCCTCCGAGCATGCCCCAAGCGTAGCGCTCAACCGTATTCACGGGTTTACCGGCATCTTGTGGAACCTGCGGAAAGGCCGCTGCCCGGCGCGCGACGTCGCTTTCGACCTCCGTGCGCTCTTCGGTCCCGTTGTCGTCTCGCGTCAGGTTCACATACCCCCCTCACTTTGTGCGTTCAATCACACACTATACGGTACCGAAGCGGTCCACGTCACGTATCTCCTGCCGAGCGTCGCAATCGGGCCGACCGTGCGATACCCGCCTCTTCGGCCCCCTCCCAGCGAATCCCGACCTCGATATTCGAACGGATAGGCACCGTTGCCCGAACGGATACAAATACTCCTGTAGCCCCGAGGGTTTGACTCGATAAACTGGACACATGACGAATACCCGCACCCCAAGCGCCATCGACGCACTCGCGAACGAGTACTTTCACGCAAATCTCGCTTTGTTTCCCGAGGCGGCGACATCCGTGGGCACCGACGACGCCGACCACGGCACCCTCTCGGATTACTCACCGGCAGGTGTGGATAAGCAACGGAATTTGATATCCGGAACCCTCACCAAGCTCAACTCGCTTCCGGTCACCGACGACGTCGACCGGATCACCGTGGCGGCGATGAACGAACGACTCGGCTTGGAGCTTGAGCTCATCGACTCTGGCGAGCAGACCGGGGAAATCAACGTGATCGCCTCGCCCGTCCAGGGCATCCGCGACATCTTCGACCTCATGCCCACCGAGACCGAAGAAGATTGGGGGGACATCAATCGTCGTCTCGGCGCGGTGGCCGGGGCTTTGGAGGGGTACAAAGAATCTTTGCGGCAACGGATCGCTTCCGGCCCGGCAATCCCGGCACGCCAAGTGGAGAAGTGCGCCGAGCAGTGCGAGGGGGCAGCGGGGGGCGAATCCCCCTTCCTCCACCTGGTGAACAAGCGGTCCGATCTCGCCACGAACGCCGACACCGCACGCGTTGCCTACGGTCAGCTCGCTGAGTTCTTGCGGCAGGAGGTGCCGCCCTCTCCGGTGGCGGATGACGCCGTGGGCCGCGTGCGATACAGTCTTTTTTCTCGTTTCTTCCTAGGTGCGGACATCGACTTGGACGAAACTTATGAGTGGGGCAAGGCCGAACTCGCGGGGATCATCGCGGAGCAGGAGAGGATCGCTCGCGAGCTCTACGGGCCGGGCGTCGGCGTGCGCGAAGCGATGGAAAGACTCGACTCGGACCCGGCGCGCAAACTGTACGGGGTCGACGCTCTGCGAGAGTGGATGCGGGAGACGGCCGACGCTTCGATCGTCGCGATGTCTGAACATTTCAACATTCCCGAGCCGCTTCGCAAGATCGAGTGCTGCTTGGCGCCTTCGGGCACCGGGATCATCTACTACACGCCTCCAACGGGCGATTTTTCGCGCCCGGGCCGCATGTGGTGGTCCGTCCCCTCCGGAGTCAAGGAATTCGCGAGCTGGCAGGAGAAAACCACCGTCTACCACGAGGGCGTTCCCGGCCACCATCTTCAGATCGGGCTAGCGACGTATCTGCGCGATTCGCTCAATGACTGGCGTCGCAGCGGATGCTGGGTGTCGGGTCACGGCGAAGGGTGGGCTCTCTACGCCGAGCAGCTTATGGCCGAACTCGGGTACATGGACGAGTTGGGCGACCGGATGGGCGTGCTCGACTCGATGCGGCTGCGCACCTCGCGCGTGGTGGTGGATCTTGGCGTCCACCTGCGCAAGGACGCCGGCCCGTGGGGCGAGGGCGCGTGGGACGCCGATTCGGCGTGGCGCTTTCTGCGGGAAAACGTCGCCAGCGACGACGCCTTCCTGCGCTTCGAGCTCAACCGCTACCTGGGGTGGCCGGGCCAGGCGCCGTCGTACAAGATCGGCCAGCGCATCTGGACGCAGCTTCGCGAGGAGGCCCGAGCGAAAGAGGGGGCGAATTTCGACCTCAAGGCGTGGCACACGAAAGCCCTGTCGATCGGCTCGGTGGGCCTGGACGTTCTGCGCGAGGCCCTGGCGTGAGTGGGTCCTCTCGGGAGCATGCGGGAGGGCATGACTCGGCGGGCACCCGCCCAGCTCCTCAGCGGACGCGCGGCGGCAGGCTCGGCCTGACGGGCAACGGACCGCTCCGGCTGGCCCTGGCCAGTAAATCGCCCGCGCGGCTGGCCACGCTGCGGGCTGCGGGTTTCGATCCGCTCGTCCAGGTCTCCGACGTCGACGAAGAAGCCCTCCTCGAATCGGTCCGCGGCGGGCCGGCGCAAAAGGTCCTCGCCCTCGCAACGGCGAAGGCCCGTGCCGTGGCGTATGACCCGCGCGAGGTAACAGAGGCCGATTTCGTGGTCGGCTGCGATTCGATGTTCGAGTTCGACGGCGAGGCAGTCGGCAAGCCCGGCGCCCCCGAAACGGCGCGGGAACGCATCGCGCGCATGGCCGGGCGCAGCGGAGTCCTTCACACGGGCCACCAGATCGTCCATTTGGATAGCGGGGCGTCGCTGGGGGCGGTTTCCCACGCCGTCGTCCATTTCGCGCCGATGTCCGACGCCGAAGTCGAGGCATACGTCGCCACCGGTGAACCGCTGCACGTGGCGGGTGCCTTCACCGTGGACGGGCTGGGCGGGCCGTTTGTCGAGAGGGTAGACGGCGACTATCACGGCGTGGTCGGCATCTCGCTGCCGCTGCTGCGCGCGATGCTCGCGAACTGGGGCGTCTCGATCACCCGGCTGTGGCAGCCGCCGGTCAAGTTGGCGGGCGACGCGGCACACTCGCCCGCTGTCGAATCTGTCTTGGCCGCCGCGGATGGCACTCCATCCGATAGCGGCATCGACAGTGGTGCCGCCGGCGTCGCCGATGCGAGCAGTGCAGCGGAACTGCCGGCTGCCAGTTTGGGACGCCCGAAACCCGGCGGCAAGCCATCGAGCGACAGGGCACCGAGCGGCAAGCCATTGAGCGACAGGACACCGAGCACCAGGCCGCTGCGCGGCAAGCCACACAGCGGCAGACGCCGAAAAGGCGCGGACGGTTTCATTTTGTGCGCCTGCGGGGTCGAGCACTGGGGCTTGGCTGGCGCCGCGGGGATTCTCGCTTTCCGCGAGCGCGAATCGATCGAGGTGCTCGTGCAGCTGCGCGCCGAATGGTCGCATTCGGGCGGAACATGGTCGAACCCGGGCGGGGCGATTGGCTGGTCGGAGACCCCGCTGGAGGGCGCGCTGCGCGAATTCGAGGAGGAGACTGCGATCGGCGCGGACAGTCTCGACGTGGTCGGCAGCATCGTGCGCGATCACGGCGACTGGCGCTACACGACGTTCGCAGCTCGCTGCGAGACGGCCGAGCCCGTGCCCAACGACGAATCCCTCGCGCTCGAATGGGCGCCCCTCGACGATGTGCTGGAGGGCCGCCTCGACCGGCCCGTGCACCCCGCTTTCGCCGAAGATCTGCCGCGCCTGGCCGAGGTCATCCGCGGCGCTGCAAGCTGACCGGCCCGCCCCAGGCCCTTCCTAGCCTCCCATGCATCCATTCACACGGCTCGCCTTTCCCGCTCACCAACCACCTTCGCTGGCCTTTCCCGACTGCTTCCCATGATGTCGCTCATCGGGCGCATGGGACGCTGGTGGCTGATCTTCGGCGGAATTGCGCCCCCGAATACAATGTCCGCATGGATCAGTTCATCATCCCCGCCGTCTGGTGCAATGGAACTGCCTCCGAGGCGGCCGAATTCTACGCCGAGACCTTCCGCGAGGGCTCCGTCGTCGAGCGGGCACACGGGCTTGCGGCGACGGTCAGCATCCACGGTTTCAGGCTCTCGCTCATCGACGGCGGCAACCAGTACGCCCCGAACCCGTCGATCAGCTGCATCCTGAACTTTGATCCGCT
>CAUSGP010000180.1:0-5088 GCA_963531075.1 uncultured Actinomycetaceae bacterium
CTGCAAAGCCCGCAGTGCCGGACCGCTTGACCCGCAGTGCCAAATGGCTCCGCCCGCAACGCCGGACCGCTCCGCCCAAAATGCCGAACGTGAAGACCGGTTTATTGACGCGCGGCGCCTTTGAAAGTTTAAGACCGGTTTATTGACGCGCGGCACCACACGGCTGAAACCGGTCCGCCTACCCCACAGAAGTTAAAGGCAGTATCGGCCCGCCAGTCAAAAGTGATTCCAACGGCTCGTGTTGCGGTCCACAGATAGCACACGCGTTTCCCACGTCCACATAAGGAACTTCTCATCGACAATACCGGCATAGGCCACCCTAGCCTTGCGGCATGAACTTATCTCGAATTCGCGCCACCCTTTGGAAACTGCGACATGTGCTAGTGGCCGTCGCGGTGATGACGTCGTTGGCCGCAATCCTTTCGACGATCCGAGGTTTGACACCCGCAACAACCTCCGTGGTCGTCGCGAAGAAAGATCTGACGCCAGGAAGCACTCTCGGATCGTCATCCCTTGCCGTCGCAAAAGTACCTGTAGAGCTCGCTCCCAAAGGAGTAATCCACTCCGTTGCGGAGCTTGACGAGCAGGTTCTTGTAACCTCAGTTCCCGCCGGAGTTCCCGTAACGAAAAAGATGACTCTTTCGGACGACTTCCTCGCTTCAGCACCGGCAGGAACCGAAATTGCCCCTATTAATGCGGACGTAGGTGGGGCCGACAAACTTCTCACTCCGGGACGCACCGTTGCCTTATATGCGCCACCCGGCGAACACAGCCAGACCCACGAGGCGACTAAATTAGTCGAAAGCGCAACGATTGTGGGCGTGGGGCCGAAGAACGATTCCAACACTTTTATTAGTGATTCCTCTCACACGTCAGTGTTGTACGTTGCTGTGCCTCAAAACGCCACTAGCCTGGTTATCGGTTATGGCTCAACGATGCCCATGCGGGTTGTGGTCGTTCGTTAACCCCATGGCGCATGGCCATCACGCCTGCGCTGCAGAAGGGCGCGCGGGTCATCCACCAAAAGAAAGAGATGGATTCCCCATGATTCAGGGTTTCAAGAAATTCATCATGCGCGGCAATGTCATCGACCTAGCCGTCGCTGTCGTCATTGCCAACGCTTTTAATCCAATTGTCACGGCGCTGGTCGAAAATGTCATTAATCCTTTCATCGGAGGCATTTTTGGCAAGCCAAACTTCGATAGGATTTGGACCATCACCGTACGTCCGGCGGAAGGAAAAAAGAAAGCGGTAGAGATCCTTCCTGGCACGATCCTGACCGCACTAATTTCCTTCCTTCTTATTGCCGCAGCTGTTTACTTCTGCCTCGTCTATCCGATGAATAAAGCAAACGAGCGACTCGCGAAGCGCAAGGGCCTCAACACCGAAGAAGCAGAGATCAGCGACGAAGTCAGGCTCCTGACGGAGATTCGCGATGCGCTCGCCGGCGGCGGCTATGTCAATGGAGGCGGCTACGGAAACGGTAGCGGTCACACGGGTGGCGGCTATCGCCAATAGCACAAAAACAAAAGTGGTGGTGCCTCGCCATTTGAGGCACCACCACGCTTGTATTAGCCAACAATTCCTTGATCCGTATTTGGTCTTAATGACTCGCGTTTTTGAGGATGCTTTTTATCCCAAGGGTTCATACCGCTCCCCTGTTCAACATTACTAGCAATCTTATCCATCAGCTGTTGAGATTGTGCATCTTGCTCCTCGAAGTCATGCATCGCTGCTCGGAGATTTACATTGCCTTCGTCAACTTTCCATTTAAGATCAGTCAATAATTCGTATATGACTTCGCGAAGATCGGCAAAAGTCGAACTAGGACCAATGCCATGCCTTATTCCAACTTTTTCATCTCGATGGATAAGATCTTGCATAGAAATGCCGCGCAAGACTTTAGCAGCCGACTCAAGATCGGCAGCTATATTCGACATATATCCCCCAGTCGCCCCATCACCCACCGTCAATTGGTCGACAGCATTTCTATCCATTCTGACTTCCCCGACGGTGTCCCTGATAGGTGCCGGTAGCAGATGGAAACTCGCAGTCTTGAAATCATTGTTAGTACGATCCCCAAGCACTGCCTTTAGATTTGACGCCAGATTATCCTCAATACGTTGCTCACCTTTTTTAAGATTACTATTTATATCTTCAAAAGCCTTTTCCAGCTTATTCATTACATCTTCATAACTTTCTGCTTCATAAGTTTTTGTCTCGGCTTTGACGTCTTTAACAGCGGTCAGCGCCAAACTACCGACATCCCCAACAATAGTTGCAACACTCGCACCTTCCCCACCAAAAGGAAGGCTCAGAGCCATACACCCCCAAACCAGTATATTTAGAACCATATCGAAACTAATGTCCCCGCCAGGAACCTTTTCGAAAGCTTTCGTCGCCTCTTCAATAGCTTCAACCACCTTTTTCCTCGCCTGCTTAAAGAATAGCTGCTCAGCAGTCAATGTCTCACCATGAATATGGGTAAGCGTTGCTAGATTATCGATAATTGAAGGCATTGTGGCCAGAAAAGATTCGCGAAACGCATTCATCGCCGCACCCTGAAGAGAAGTCACGTTAGACATCATTCCATCGTGATACCGTTTCATACTGCCCGGCTTGACCTTTAGAATATTTAAAGCGGCTTTATCGGCACCATCTCCAGTCAGTCCTTGTGGATCAAGCCCTTCCACAGGCGCTGTAGATAGTTTCGCCACTACCTCTTTTCTATAAGAATTTATAGCATCTTGAAATTTAGAACCATAAGGGTTGGGTAAATCTAACCAAGGTGAGACAATCTTATCTATCCGCGACCGACACGCAGTGAATCGATCCGAATAGTCTTCAAGAACTTCGTAAGGATCCCCAACATCCCCCATGTACGAAGGGGAAACAACTTTTCCGCCACCTTCGCCACGGGAGTTCGGCCTTGTTACAAGAACTTCAACTTCCGACATGTAACTATGCGCAGGCTCAACATCCTTATGATAATAGTTATCATCAATACGGAATCTATATCCCTCGACATTATCCCTCATCATGGCATCAATTGCCGCAACTTTAAGTTTGCAGACTAGCTTTTTGATGTCGCGGTATTCCCCCATGGCATTCTCCATTTCGTATAAGTAAGCGTGAGATTATGATGGACTTTCGAGTCCATCGTCAAGAATAATCACGTTTCACCCATACGTCTAGCATGGTATAAACGGTCCTTTTAGTGGTTCTATATAATAAGGCTCTAATGCCCTGGGAAATAGTGATTAAAGCAAGTCTGAGAACTCCGTTACAGCGTGCCAAAATGTGGCGGTCGGTCTGCGAGCAAGCGTCGTTCGTTGGCATCGCGAGCGGCAACGGTCGATTCCGCTCGTTGAAGCGAGCGGGTTTCTCGCGGGTCGTTGAGGTGCACAGCGTCTTCAGGTTTTGCAATCTCGCCACGGGCCAAACGTTCGGCGTCGACCCTCGACAGTCTCACCGCCGCCCGGTGTTTGCGGCCACCTACCGCTGGTTGACCGGCTATTCCTTGCCCCAACGATTCACCGCTCGCCGTGCCGTCCACATCACCATTACGATCGTCAGGCTGAGCTCCACTCATTTTTCCTCGCCCCTGGAAGCTGAGCTCGAAGAGGAACGGAGAACATCCGAAGCAGAGCGAGAGTTCGAAACCCTCATAGAGGAAGCCCGCATAGAGTCGGAGTCGGGAAGAATGTCTGAGTCGGAATCATCAAGACCGAGGCCTACGGCGAGCCCGGATCTATCCACAACGTGGCCCAGAATCGCATCGACCTGCATGCCCCGCCGATCAATGCCGAGTTCTTTCCGCAGCGCATCGACGAATTCCGGCCGGCTGCGCTCGGCGCCGTCGGCCGCGATCCAAGCGACCATGTCATCAAGTTGATCATCCGTGTAGGCCGCAAGCGAGAGCCCCGCCTGCACAGTGGGGCGAGGCCCACGTTTGGCGAGCGCCTCTCGCTTAGAGTCATCGTCGCCAGCAGAATGGCCAGCACCCACGCTATGGCCAGCATCCACGCCGGGCACAGCGCTCTGGCCGTCTGCAGGCGCATCCTCCTGACCGCCAACAGGCACAGCACCCTGACTGCCCGCGCTTACATCACTCTGAGATGCATACCCGGCGCCAGCAGCATTTTTCCTGCCCGCACCCGCACCAGCGTTATCTGCTGCGCCCACGGCACCGTTATCCCCCGCGCTAGCGCCGACGTCGTCCCCCAGGGCCGCCCATTCGTCTGACAGAACCGGCACCCTGACGCTGTCGGAAAGCTCGAGCGCGCGGGCTCGCTTAATCGCATTGATGACGAGGGAAGCCTGCCCGTCGGGATCGATGAATAGCGAGGTCGAAAAAGTTCTGATAACGGCCCAGCCGCGAGATTCCAACCGCTCTAGCCAGTACCTATCCCTGCGTCTGAGCGAAGGCTCGTTTACATAGGCTTCATCGTCGACAACCACAGCTACCCGCCACGTGCCAGGCAGCTCGGTGTCGCCCGCAACGAGCGGAATCCTCACGCCGTCGTCGAAGCCAAAATCGGAGGCTACCGAATACCCGGCACGTACCAACCTATCGCGCAGATCCGTCAAAAGAGCGCCGATCGGCTCGTCCGAGCTGGAAGGATCGAGGGGAACCTCGCGGCCATCAGCGCGATCAATAAGCTTCTCGAGAAGCCGCGGCCCGGGCGTGGACAGCCTGTCGGCCCCAATTTCACCGGGGCCTAAAGACGAAACGATCTTGAGCTCGGAACGCGCGGCTTCCATGGCATCGACCAGTCCCGTGAGCCCGCTAGCGGTCGAAAGCGGACCAAAAGTATGCAAAACGCGCCCGTGAACGGTTTTACCCAGGCCCACTGTCAGAATAATCGAATCCCGGCGCAGCCCGCTCGTTTGGGTCAGCTCCACGACGGCGAAGGGCTCCACCCCATTTTTTGACAAGAACTCCGCCAGCTGCGGGGAATCGGCCGCCAGGCGCGAAAGTGCTTCGCGAATGCGCACGGCGTGGACGGGGGAAACACTTACGACGGCAAGGGATTGGCTCGGCCGCGTCAACGCGTGATCAACGACCGCGTCCACAACCGCGTCGAC
>CAUSGP010000181.1:0-5054 GCA_963531075.1 uncultured Actinomycetaceae bacterium
GCAGGGCGGACCCCTCATGCACGTCATCGCCGCAAAGGCTGTCGCACTCGGTCTCGCGGGAACCGAAGCGTTCAAGGACAAACAAGCCCGGACCGTCGAAGGCGCGAAAATCTTAGCCGAAAGGCTCAACAAGCCGGATGTTGCCGCGGCGGGGATTGGCCTGGTCACCGGAGGAACCGACGTTCACCTCGTACTTGTGGATCTGCGCAATGCTGAGATGGACGGCCAACAGGCTGAGGACTTGCTTCACGACGTCGGCATCACGGTCAACCGCAATGCCGTGCCTTGGGATCCGCGCCCGGCGGCAGTGACGTCGGGGCTGCGCATCGGCACGCCGGCATTGGCGACGAGGGGTTTTGGCCCGGCGGAATTTGAAGAAGTCGCCGACATCATCGCCACTGCGCTCGTCAACGGCAGAAATGCCGACATCGAGACGCTCAGCGGGCGCGTCAAAAAGTTGACGGACGGCTTCCCCCTGTACGAGGGCCTCGAGCAGGCGGCGAAATGAGTGGCGACGTGACCGGCGAGAAGCAAAAAGAGGCGAGGACCTCGGCTGCCCGCCTTCTCGACGGCAAAGCGACAGCGAGTGCGATCAAAGCAGAGCTCGCCGAGCGCGTGAAAGCCCTGCGCGCCAAAGGAAAAGTCCCCGGGCTTGGCACCGTGCTTGTGGGTGAGGATCCCGGATCGGTGTCCTACGTGGCGGGAAAGCACCGAGACTGCGCCCAAGTCGGCATTGAGTCGATCCGCGAGGACCTTCCCGAGTCAGCGACGCAGGATGAGATTCTTGCCGCTGTTGAGCGCCTGAACGCCGACCCGGCCTGCACCGCCTACATCGTCCAGCTGCCGCTGCCGCGAGGAGTCGACCAGAATGCGGTACTTGAATCCGTTGACCCGGGCAAGGATGCCGACGGCCTCCATCCCACGAACCTCGGAAGGCTCGTTCTATCGGTCGGAGGTGAGATCCACTCGCCTCTTCCATGCACCCCCGCCGGCATTCTCGAGTTGCTGAGTCGCCACGGAATTTCGCTTAAGGGCAAGAATGTCGCCGTCATCGGCCGCGGGGTCACGGTAGGCCGCTCGATCGGCTTGCTGTTGACGCGGCGGGGCATCGATGCGACGGTTACCAACTGCCACACGGGCACGGCGAATCTCGCGGACGTCGTCCGTCGCGCCGACGTCGTCATCGCCGCGGCCGGTGTGCCCCGCCTCGTGACCTCCGAATGGGTCAAGCCCGACGCTGTGGTCGTCGACGTCGGCGTTTCCCGAATCGTCGATCCCGACACGGGAAAGGCGAAGATCGTCGGCGACGTCCACCCGGCGGTCGCCGACGTCGCCGCCTGGCTTTCACCGAACCCCGGCGGCGTGGGGCCCATGACCCGGGCGATGCTCCTGGCCAACGTCGTGGACATCGCTGAGAGAACGTGACGGTTGGGTGAATGGTGCGGGCAACGGACTCGGTGACAATAGATCCGGTTCGGTCACGCTCCTGCAAAGCCAATGAGCAGCACCTTGGCCAGCGAAATGATTGTCCAACGAAATGAAAAGCCTGACGAAGGAGAGGAAGCATGCGCATAGCGACGTGCAACGTCAATGGAATCCGCGCTGCCGCGCGAAAGGGCATGGGGGAGTGGATTGCTTCCGCCGAGGCGGACGTGCTTCTCCTCCAAGAAGTGCGGGCTCCGGAAGAACTTGTGGCGCCGCTCATCGGCGAGGGCTATCGGGTGATCCCCTGGCCCTGCGAGATCAAGGGCCGCGCCGGGGTAGCGGTTGCGGTGCGCGAGAAGCTCCAAACCGGTGCCGTTGTACGTGGCATCGGCGACGACCAGCCCCCGGTCGATACAGGAAGATGGCTCGAAGTTGTCCTTCCCGACATCGGCCTGCGAGTCGTCTCCGCCTACCTGCACTCGGGGGACTCCTCGAATAAGGAGAAAATGGACGCTAAGTACGCCCATCTCGATCTCGTGCAAACGCGGCTGGAAGAATTGGCGGAGGCCGATGAGCACCTGCTGGTCGCGGGGGACTTTAACATCGTGCACACGCCTCTGGACATCACCAACTGGAAATCCAATCACAATAAGACGTCAGGAGTTCTTGACAGCGAGATCGCCTACCTCGACCGGTGGTTCGGGACGATGGGCTTCGTCGATGTCCAGCGGCGCCTCGACCCGGACAGCCAAGGGCCGTACACGTGGTGGTCGCAGCGAGGGAAAGCCTTCGATAACAACACGGGCTGGCGCATCGACTACCATCTGACCGACCCCGGGCTGGCTGGAAAAGCCGAAAAATATAGGATCGACAGGGCTGCCTCGTACGACGCGAGATTCTCAGACCACGCGCCGCTGATCGTCGACTATTCGCTGTGACGTCGGCGGAGAAGACCATGGAGCGCGGTGATCGGCGAGAAACCGAGTGTGAGGACGAGCCGCAAACAGAGCGCGGCGGACGCGGACGAAACGCGGAGCACGGCGGGCCGGAGGCCGGAGTGCGAAAGAACTTGCGGGCGGGGTTTCGGCGCCTCCGAGAACTGCGCCTGGCGCGGGGGCTTATCCGCTATGGCAAGGCACGGGGCGGAGTGCTCGCCGGAGGGATCGCGTACTCTGCGCTTTTCGCACTCGCCGCCGCGCTGACAATCGCATGGACGGTTTTCATGGCCTTTCTCGGATCTGACGAGAGTCTGCGGGCCAACGTCCTTGACGGGCTCAACCGTTTTCTACCCGGGGTTCTCAAGACGGGGGATGGAAAGGGCCTCATCGAGCCGGATTCGCTCATTCTCAAATCCGCGCTCACACCCGCCTCGGTTGTCGCCGCCCTCATCCTTCTCTACACCGCAACCTCAGTTGTCGAAAACATCGCCACCTCCGTGCGGGCCATGTTTGGGATCGTGAGTTTACAAGTCAGCTCCACTGCCAAACATCTGCGTTCGCTTGGCGGTTTTTCCGTTCTGGCGATAGGAATTGGAGCGTCGTCGGCCTTGACGGTCGGCTTCGGCGTCATTGGCTCGATCCTTTCCTTCGCCATCGACGTTGCGATCGTGGCCTTCATCTTCCGCGCGGTGGCCGGCGTGAGGATGCCCAAGCGAGACCTCGTCCTCGGATCGACGGCGGCCGCCGCCGGGACCACGCTCCTGAGAGTCGCGGAAAAGAGCATCGTCAGTTCGGTTGCCCACAATGCTCTTCTCGCTTCGTTCACCGTTCTCGCCGCCCTCCTCCTCGGATTCAATCTGGCCAGTCGCATTCTCCTCGTCTGCGCGGCGGTTGCGGCCAACCCGCCGATCCCTTACAGCCCCGTCACGCGCGAGGAAATCCACGCGACGAGTACCCCCAATTACGTCACTTTGTCGGCGCCCCACACATTGACGTGGCTGCACAATCCGCTTTCGGGAAGCATCCTTCCCGTCGACGCAACAGACCGCATCACAGCCGACGACGTCGGCGGAACGGAGCAAATATGACCTTCCATGCCATCATCCCCGCCGGCGGGGCGGGGACTCGCCTGTGGCCGCTCTCGCGCCGCAACGCTCCAAAGTTCTTGGCCGACCTCACAGGCTCGGGGCGAAGCATGCTCCAAGCGACAGTCGATCGGCTCGCGCCTGTGGCGCAGGAGACGACGATCGTCACCGGGGCCTCTCACGCCGAGGCGGTGGCGGCACAGGTTCCGAGAGCCGCCCTTATCGTCGAGCCCTCGGCCAAAGGAACGATGGGAGCGATCGGGCTGGCTGCAGCCATCGTTGAAGCTCGTGACCGCGAAACGATCGTCGGGTCCTTTGCCGCCGACCATCGCATTGCGGATGAGGAAGCCTTCCAGCGGGCGGTCCTTCGAGCCATCCAAGCCGCCGAGCAAGGCTATGTCGTCACCATCGGAATCACCCCCGATCATCCCTCCACGGCTTACGGATACATTCAGACGGGGGAGAGCTTCGGCCCGGCCCGCTCGGTCAGCCGCTTCGTCGAAAAACCGGACGAGGCGACGGCGGCCAAATACCTCGCTGAAGGCGATTATCTGTGGAATGCTGGGATGTTCGTCGCCAAGGCGGGGGTGCTTATGGATACGCTTGCTCGCTTCCACCCTGAACTGGCAGGACCTTTGCGGGCATTGGCCGCCGCGTGGGAGTCCAACCGCGAAGAGGCGATCGCTGAGCACTGGGAGCTGCTGGATAGCGCCGTCATCGACAAGGCGATAGCGGAACCGCTTGCAGCGGAAGGAGGGGTGGCCGTCGTTCCTGTCGAAATGGGGTGGTCCGATGTGGGCGACTATGCTTCCTTGGCCCAGGTTGTCGAATCGAGGGAACAGGTAGCTCCTCGAGGGGCGCAGCAGCCCGTCGTTGCACCGGCCGGGTCTCTCGTCTACACCGGGAACAAACCCATCGTCATCGTGGGTATTCCAGAAGCCGTTGTCGTCGATATGGACGATGTACTGTTCATCACAACTCTTTCGAACTCTCAAGGGGTCAAACCGACGGTGGAGGCCCTTACACGATCTGGACTAGGAAGATTGGCGTGAACCATTCGGTAGTTAGCCGAAAGAGAACGTAGACTTAAGTCACATTCTCCGCGCCTCGTTCTGGCGTGGATGCACACAACAGGAGAAACAAGCGTGAAGAATAGCAAAGTTGTCGCGCTCCTAGGCGTCGCAGCACTTGCGCTCAGCGCCTGCGGCGGCGGCAAGGCTGGAGAGAGCTCCTCTTCGAAGCAAAGCTTCAAAGGGCCCGCGGCAAAGCAGATCGATTATCGTGCGTGCCTCGTATCCGATGCGGGAGGATGGGACGACAAGTCGTTCAATCAATCCGCTAAGGAAGGTCTGGACAAAGCCGTCCATGAAATTGGTGTGCGGCCCAACAGCGCCGAGTCGAAATCCGACACGGACTTCGCGCCCAATGTGAAGTCGATGGTCGACGCCAAATGTAACCTGACGATCGGTGTCGGGTTCAAATTGTCGGAAGCCATTCAGAACGCCGCGAAGGCCAATCCTGATAAGCAGTTCGCTGTGGTCGACACGACATTCGAAAATCAACCTGAGAATGCCCGGGCGCTCGTCTTCAACACCCACGAAGCCGC
>CAUSGP010000182.1:0-4973 GCA_963531075.1 uncultured Actinomycetaceae bacterium
CGAAAGCAGGCCGCAGAAGAACGCGGCGTCAGTGATTCGGTCAAGCGTTGAGGCCAGGAAGGCGCCCCACCGCGAGGACGTATTCGTCAAACGCGCTATTTGGCCGTCGAGGCTGTCAAAAAGAGCAAGGCCCCCCAAACTGAGCGAGCCGACGACGAGGTGATCCGACGGAAGGAGCGTCAACGCCAGAACGACTCCTACGATGGTGCCCGTTATCGTGACGGCGTCGGCGCTCACGCCCATTTTGACGAAAAGCCGGGCGATCGGCCCGAAAACCGCTTGAACGAAGGGCCGGCCGGTTCTACTGAGCACGCTCGTTCCTTTCTTCTCCCACCGAAGCCGACAGATCTTCTCTCACCGGGGCTGACGAAGCCGATACATTCATCCGTTTCCGCTTTCCGCCTGCGACAAGTTCTTGATCGGGTTGCTCGGATTCTCGATCGGATTCCTCGGACGGCCGAACGCGGGCCCACGCCTCGGCCACAGCGGATCTTGTATCGGCCAGGATCGCGGGTATCGCCTTCGTCTGGGCTACGATCGGTAAGAAATTGGCGTCGCCGAGCCATCTGGGAACAATATGTTGATGAATGTGAGCGGCTATTCCCGCGCCCGCGACGTCGCCCTGGTTCATCCCCAGATTGAAACCCGCGGGGTGAAGGGAATCGCGCAGCGCTTCCATCGCTTCGGCGGTCATCTCCCCCATCTCGATGCGTTCTTCGGTGCTCAAATCGGTGTAAAGGGAGACATGACGGTAGGTGCACACCAGAATGTGACCCGAGTTGTAGGGATAAAGATTGAGGAGGGCGAAACAGGCGCTGCCCCGGGCGACAATGAGCCCCTCGTCGTCGCCGAGCGAAGGCGCGACGCAGAAGGGGCATTTGCCCTGTTCGGCCGGTTTGGCCTCGCCCGATACGTAAGCGGCCCGATGCGGCGTCCACAGACGGCCGAAACCGTCGGGACTTCCTGCGAGGCCGGTCGCGTCGATGAGGGTCCCGATATTCTCATCCCCGATGCGATCCTCACCCGTCACGGAACCGCCAGGGTTTGCCCCCGAGCCGACGGGTCTGACCCGCAAATCAACAGACTTTGCCGCGGAACCGACGGGCCTCGCCTCCGATCCAAGCTCCGAATCGGACTCACTCATCGGCGCCCCTCCGCGGCGGAACGTCCTTGGAGGCAGCTTTCTGCTCAGCCTCGGCCTTCGTTTGCGAAACCGCCGCCTCGTCGGTTGAAACCGCCGCCTCGTCCGCCGCGATGCGCTCGTGCGCCGGATCATTGACCTTGCGAGCGACGATATCGACGATGTGCGCCACGGCAACCTCAATGGGAATGCCATTTTCCTGGTGACCATCACGGTAGCGGAAGGAGACGGCTCCAGCCTCGACATCCTCGCCTCCGGCGATGAGGGTGAAGGGCACCTTTTCCTTCGCCGCATTGCGGATCTTCTTGCCGAAACGGTCATCGGAAAGGTCGACCTCCGCCCTAATGCCGGCGGATTTGAGCTTGGCGGCGACCTCTTGGCAATAGGAGTCGAAAGCCTCGGCGACTGGAACGAGGCGAACCTGGACCGGGGCGAGCCACGCGGGGAAAGCTCCCGCGTAATGCTCGGTGAGGACCCCGATGAAACGCTCGACCGACCCGAGTTTAGCCGAATGAATCATGACGGGGCGACGCCGTGCGCCGTCGGGAGCGGTGTACTCCAAGCCGAAACGCTCGGGCTGATTGAAATCGTATTGCACCGTGGACATCTGCCATGTGCGGCCGAGGGCGTCCTTGACTTGAACGGAAACCTTGGGGCCGTAGAAAGCCGCCCCTCCCGGGTCGGGAACGAGGTCGAGGCCAGTTGCCGCGCACGCTTGCTCAAGGATGGCGGTGGCGGCAGCCCAATCGGCATCCGAACCGATAAACTTGTCCTTCTTTTTCCCTTCGTCCCGCGTCGACAGCTCGAGGTAGAAGTCCGTCAACCCGAAATCCCGGAGTATGCCCAGATAAAAATGGAGAAGCATCTCGATCTCATCTTTGGCCTGCTCGGGGGTGCAGTACGTGTGGGAATCGTCCTGCGTGAATCCGCGCATGCGAGTTAGCCCGTGGACCACGCCCGATTTCTCGTAGCGGTAGTCGTGCCCCATTTCGAACAGACGCAGCGGCAGTTCGCGGTAGGAGCGGCCGCGCGAACGGAAAATAAGATTGTGCATGGGGCAGTTCATTGCCTTGAGGTAATAATCCTGGCCGGCTTTCGTTACGTTGCCGTCCGCGTCACGTTCCTCGTCGACCCGCATCGGCGGGAACATCGTGTCCGCGTAGTAGGGCAGATGGCCGGATGTGTGAAAAAGCCCGCCCTTGGAAATCTCCGGAGTATGCACGAAGTCGAATCCTTCGTCCAGATGGCGCTGGGTCACGTACGATTCGACGATATGCCGCAAAATGCCGCCCTTGGGATGGAAGACAACGAGGCCCGGCCCTATTTCTTCCGGGAAAGAGAAGAGATCAAGCTCGGCGCCCAAACGGCGATGATCGCGACGCTCGGCTTCCGCAATGCGCTCCTGGTAGGCGACAAGTTCGTCCTTCGTGGGCCACGCGGTGCCGTAGATCCGCTGGAGCGCGTCACCCGACTGATCGCCTTTCCAGTAGGCCGCGGACGCCTTGGTCAGCGCAAACCCGTTTCCAATGAGGCGCGTGGAGGGCAGATGCGGGCCTCTGCATAGATCGGTCCACACGACCGAGCCATCGCGTGCGCAATTATCGTACATCGTCAGGCCGCTCCCCCCGACCTCGACCGAGGCTCCTTCAGCGCCCGCGCCCTTCGTGCCAACCAACTCGAGTTTGTAAGGCTGGTTGGCTAATTCGACGGCCGCCTCGGCGTCGGATATCTCACGTCGCCTAAATCTTTGCCCTTCCTTGACGATCTTCTTCATGCGCTTTTCGAGATCCCGCAGCAGTTCGGGAGTGACGGCCTCAATATTCCCGAAATCGTAGTAGAAGCCGTCCGTGATGAACGGGCCGATTCCGAGATTGACCTCGGGAAAAACCTGCTGGACCGCCTGAGCGAGAACGTGGGTGGTCGAGTGCCGGAGGATATTCAATCCATCCTCGCTGGAGATATCGACGCTTTCGACGATGGCGCCTTCGGGCAGGGATGCGAGATCGGTCGCGAGATCTCTGAGTTCGCCGTCCACTCTAAGAGCGACGACATTCTTGCGGTCGGCGAAGAACTCAATTCCCGAGCTCGGGCTTTCAACGGTCGTCGCATTTCCGTCGATCGACAGGTTGACGGGCACGTAAACTCCTTAAACGTCAAAGAATAAGCGCACATACCGGGCACGCACACCCCATACTACCCGCCGCGGGCGTGCAGGCGGCGAACTCGAAGAAAAACGACTATTGCGGCATCGAAAGTGCTTCGTGGCGGCTTCGTCGCCGTCGAAGCAACTCTTTCACTCTCGAAGAAAAGCTTGGCAATTCACATGAAGCGGCATAGACGATCACGTAGCGTGGTCCGAGCGAGTCCACATTTGCTTATCGAGGCTCGCTAGCCAGTCGACTCGGCGCCCGGCAACGTCACAAGCCCGAGTTCATGTCAAGGAAAGGCCGACACATGCCAGTTTCGAAATCTCCCGTTCCCGATCGGGCAGAACACAATGCGTTCTTCCCCTCGGAGTACTCGCTCGAGCAGTCCGTAGCCAAGAAGACCGATTTCGACGGGGCGACCGGGGCGCCCCAGGTCACTTCCGGCCCTCACAAAATTCTCACGATCGCCGTTGACGAACGCTACCTTCCCACCGAGGGCGGACTCTTCTCAACCGGAAACCACCCCGTAGAAACGCTGGTGCCGCTCATGCACCTGCAGGCTGCCGGCTACGAAGTCGAGGTGGCGACCCTTTCCGGGAATATGGCCAAGTTGGAAATGTGGGCAATTCCCGAAGAAGACGAGGCGGTCAAAGCAGCCTATGAAGGGCTGCTTCCCGCTCTGTCGAAACCCAAGCGCCTCGCGGACGTGGTGGCTACCGAACTCGGTTCCGATTCGGAGTATGCAGCCGTCTTCATTCCGGGAGGACACGGAGTTATGGGCGGTGGAATTCCCGACAGCTCCGCGGTCAAGGACGTGCTCGTGTGGGCGTTGGAAAACGAACGTCCGGTCATCGCCCTGTGCCACGGCCCCGCTGCGTTGTGCGCGGCAACAGACGAGGACGGCACGTCGTACTTCGCCGGCTATTCTCTGTGCGTTTTCCCGGATTCTCTCGACGCTGGGGCTCTCGTGGAGATCGGGTATCTGCCGGGCAGGCCCACATGGAAGCTGGGCGAGCGCTTGAGGCAGCAGGGGCTGACGATCGTCAACGACGACATAAGCGGGCAGATCCACCGCGACCGTCTCCTCCTCACCGGCGACAGTCCGTTGGCCGCAAATGCCCTGGGCCGCCTCGCCGTCGAGACTCTCACCGGCGGAACCTATTCGTCCAAGGGTTCGGACTAAGCGATGCCCCGAGCCGGGAAGGCCGACGGCGCGTACGTGATTGAAAGGATCTCGGACTCGCGCCGGCCTTCCCGGCTTCCTCGATGCCATCGGCCCTTCAATGTCATAGGCTTTTCAACGATACGGACTTCACAAAACGATGGAGCTTCCGATGCATCAGATTTTCTCAACGTCACGCGCCCCTTGACGTCATTCCGGAAGACAGCGCTTTATAAACAAAAACCCCGAATTTCTTCGGGGTTTTTGGTGGGCGATACTGGGATCGAACCAGTGACCTCTTCCGTGTCAGGGAAGCGCGCTCCCGCTGCGCCAATCGCCCGAGGTGGGTACCGGATTCGAACCGGTGTAAACGGCTTTGCAGGCCGGTGCCTAACCTCTCGGCCAACCCACCATGAGATGCTGGGGCTGGGCGCTCCCGGCTCCTCGGAGCGGATGACGGGACTCGAACCCGCGACCCTCACCTTGGCAAGGTGATGCTCTACCAACTGAGCCACATCCGCAT
>CAUSGP010000183.1:0-4940 GCA_963531075.1 uncultured Actinomycetaceae bacterium
GCCAACCCATGGCCAACGGTGCCGGATATGGGTCATTGCCAGCGTGTACGGAACCAGGACCGTCAAAACTGCGCCCGCTACGAAGGGCCACCAAAGAGGCTGATCGTCAGTAGCTAGTATAAGTATCGTATTGACGATGAAAGTCACGGCTACAGCCACAAGCCCGACAACGGCGAAAAATACGAAGAGCAAGCTACCCACTCCCCTTTTTTTCGCACGCTCGACTTCTCTCATCTTTCCTCCAGCGGGCGCCATTTCTTCAACGGATGCCGTCTTTCCATGCGCAACCTTTTCTCCAGGAATCGTCTTTCGGTCGGGTGCAGCCGCACCGAATAGTGCCCCGTCGGACTTTTTGCTATCGGATACATTCGGGTCAGGCGAGCCGTCCGCACCCTGGTTAGAGTGATTGTCTGTCGCGCTGTCTTGGGCAGTCATTATTCATGTATCTTTCATGTTCTAAACGAATTGTGTCGTACCGAAGAATCAGCCGCTCGAAAACTGACTCTCGAAAGCGGTGCCCTCCACTTGCGTGACACGAGCAAAGGGACTCCACTAACACGGTATCCGTCTTCCTCACAACAGGCAAGAAAACACGGACCGACTGCCCAATGCCTCTCTCTCCTCCTACCACCCGCGTATCGGGCCGCAATCGCGTTTTTCAGCCAAGCGCAATCAGTTGAACAGCATCCCGCCGTCGACGGCATACGAGCTGCCCGTGACGAAGCTGGCTTCATCAGAGAGCAGGATCAGCGCCACCGCGGCTGACTCGCGTGCCTCACCCACCCGTTTGAGCAGCAGGCTGTCAGCGAGCTGCTCCTCGTATTGCGCGCGTAGTTCATCGGGCAGTTGCGCACGTAGGTTGCTTTTGATCGGCCCGGGCACCAGGGCATTCACACGGATGCCACGCGGGGCGTATTCAGCAGCCCAACCGCGCGCAGCGGTGAGAATGGCTGCTTTGCTCGCGGCGTATAGGGATACCATCGGCCGGCCTTCGTAGACCGCGGTGGAGGAAGTCACCACCACCGAAGATCCATCTTTGAGATATGGGGAAAGCGCCCCCATCTGCAACATCGGGGCCACAACGTTGACTTGAAGCAGCTTCTCGATTGCCTCCTTGTCCGCCTCCTCGACCGTGGCCGCGATGCCGTATGCGGCATTCAGCCACAGCCCATCCAACCCTCCTGTATCCTTGACCACCGGAAGAAGGCGCTCGAGCGTTTTGCCGTCCGAGGCATCATCGTGCACAACGATGGCCTTCTCCCCCAGCTCAGCCGCGGCCGCCGCCAAATGACTTTCAGTGCGGCCAGTGACGATGACTTCGGCGCCTTCAGCAATCAGAAGCTTCGCTCCCGCTAAGCCTATTCCGCTGCTTCCACCAGTGATGAGAACTGTCTTGCCCTCGAAGCGTCCCATGACGTTTCCTTTCGATCAATCGGTAAACAAGCTTCCTCATTCTGCTTGGGGTTTGGCACCGTGAACAAGTGATCATCGCAATTTACGTCAGAAAAGACGGCAAGGATTTGACAGGGGCGCAGCGCCGCCGAAGGCCAAATCCTGCGTGCTTGCGCGGAAGCTTTCGCCTGGACGACGGCCATGATGCATCGCTTCTCCATTCAGCGAATGATGCTTGTTGAGAACGAATGCAGCCGATGCGCCGAAAATTGCACAGCCTGCGTTACGGAGCCGATCACCCACACCCGTACTGCCGAACCGACACGGCGATCGCCGATCATTCGAGCTCAACCGGTCCGACTACCCGCATCTCTTCGATATCGAGCCGTTCCTGGATCACATGGAGAACGTTCATATCGATCTTGCCTTCGTTACGCAAACGCTTGAGCTCCTCACGTTGATAATCGATCACAGCAAGTCGAAGAGAGCGATCCCGGTCCAAAGTCACAAAACCATCGTGGCTCGTATTTCCCTCAGCTGCTTGCGCCTCGCCCTCGGTAATCTTTCTGCAATGAACCCATTCAGCGCGTAGGTGATCGACCACTTCTCGCTCAGCCCCGACCTTGTCCCCCAGTTCGTCTAGGGCGTCGTATCCAAGCGATGAGATGATATCCATCGCCTGATGTATTTCCTGCTCCTCCGACGAATCTGTTGGAATTCTTGCCCAGCGAATCACAGCCGGGAGCAGCAAGCCTTGCACCACCATCGAGAGTGCCACTACTACCCCAGCAACGACGAAAATGATGAAATCTCGACCAAAGGTTCCGCTCGGCACGGAAAGCGCCACGGCTAATGAAACACCGCCACGCAGCCCCGCGAATGTGCTGACCACACGTCCGCGAAATGTCGTACGCAGCCGGCGCTGTTTCTCAGAACGATCCAAAGCTCGAATGATTCCAATGGTTACGTGAAGGAAGATAAATCTAGCGGCAATGGATATCAACCATGTGACGGCTATGACGAGCAGACCATAACTCCATGAGGAATCGAAACGTTTGATAGCTTTTCCCATGCGCTCAACGGCACTGGGCAACTGCACGCCCAGAAGGACGAAAAGCGAACCGTTCATGATGTAGGAGATGAAAGACCATATCGGCAGGCCGTAGAAGCGATTAGCGGGTTTGATGGTGTCAGGCCCCCGAAAGGTCAGATAGAAGGCCGCAACCACGACGGCGACGACGCCAGAGCCCTTCATGTCTTTGAACGGTTCAATGCTTTCGGAGAGCAAGAACGTCACGAATGGGATTGTGAACATGAAAATACTGAAATTCATGGGATTGCCGATATTGGCACGCATGTGGTTGGCAGCCCAGCCAACCACGAGGCCCACGGATACGCCAATGAGGAAGGAAAAGACAAACATTCCGGAAGCGTGCCCTATCGTCAGGGAATGGCCATCGGCCATCTGTAGAGCAAGAGCAAAGACCACCAGGGTGCTTCCGTCGTTGATGAGAGCTTCGGCCTTGAGCGTGGTTATGGAAGCCTTGGGGAGCTTCCCGTTAAGCGTGGCCACTGCAACCGCATCGGTGGGGGCCACGGACTTCGTTCAATTGGTGGACAGGAATAAGTGCCAGAATAAGACCAAGTAGCATCAGCACGATGGCCGGAGTCACGCGCAGTTTGCGAGCCAGGGCGTTGCCTAACAGAATCGATGCGGCCACTGCAATGATAACTTCAAGCATGTGTCTCCTTTTCCCGCTCCACCATTGTCAGAGCCATCAATCGTCAACTATAAGAGACCGCTCTTGAAAATGAAGCCTCGCACTCACCCGTGTCTGTTGATGAAATCAGTGACCGCAGCATTTATTTCCGCACTATGGCCACTCATGAAATGTCCTCCCGTTTCGAAGATTACCTTCTCAAGATTCCGGTAGCGATGAAAAGACTCTTTAACCTGGCCTTTCGGGGAATCGAAGGGAGCAATCCGATCGTCTTTCGCGTGGAGAAGCAGCACCGGCACTCGCATTTCTTCGATCGGATATTGCTCGAAATGTACGGCCATATCCCGATTAGTGATTCTAACGTCGATCTCTGCCCCTCGCTTGCGTTCGGTCAACGGCAACATGCTGTGAATGACGTTAGCCTTCATGCCATAAATAAATCTGTAGCAAGGAAAACTCATCCACATCGAAAAATCGTGATTCATAAACGGTGGCGGTCCCATCAAGCGAGGAATCTTCTGAGGTTTCTCATTCCACGGGGCGGCGGAGCAAAACAGGATCAAGCCTTTGGTGCGCTCGGGGTAATCCAAAGCAAACCGTATGGCAGGTGTGCCTCCGGCCGACGTCGCCACGACGAAGACTCGCTCAATATCCAAGTGATCGAGGAGCTCGGCATAGGCTTCGGCTTGCTCCTTCGGAGTGCCATCACCTTTGACCACGCTGCCCGTGTAGCCAAAACGAGAGGGAGCGAGAATGCGGTGACCGGACGAAAAGTCTTCGAGATTGTCGAAGGCCTGATCATAACCGCCGTACAATCCGTGTACGGAGAGAATCACTTCCCCCTCCCCTCGATCAACGTACGTCATCCGGCCGTATCCCAACCGCACCGAAGTCACATCGTAGGTAGTCAAACGCCTCCTGGACGCTGTCAACGCTTGCTTCAACTGGCACATCCGAATGGCAAAAACACTTGAAACGGCTGCGGCACACCCGTAAGCAAAGATCTTTGCGCTCTTCATTTCTCGGTCTCCTTCTTGAACGTGCCGGCGTCTTTTCAGCACATGGACAGCGCATCTCGTTACGACGAACTTAGTACCCTTTTTCGCAGCATCAAGATCCCCGAGCCAATCGCATTTTATGCGGCAACCACAATCTAGTCTTTAGAAAGTTCAGAAGTCTAATCGTTAATAGGTTCAGACGGTGAATGGCGTGTGACTATCCTTCACTGTCTTAAATCACCGCTAAACAGCAAAGAATAAATGAAAGAAAACAAGGAAGATAGCCCATATCCCTACGGAATTATCGACAGCTTGAAGCAACACGAAATAAACAAAGCAAAAGAAAAATATGTAAAATATACGCACCAATTAATACGAAACTATTTACCAGAATAATATGTGGAGCTAAGGGGATTCGAACCCCTGACCTCTTCCATGCCATGGAAGCGCGCTACCAACTGCGCCATAGCCCCGAGAGCTGTCTCAGACTATCGGATGCTCTCCCCTGTTGGCAAAGCGGCCCTGGCCGCCTGTTTCAGGGCCGTCGCGATGGTCTCCATGGCGGCTTCATCGTGGGCGGCGGAGAGGAACCACGCCTCGAAGGCCGACGGCGGCAGCGCCACTCCCCCGTCCAACATCGCGTGGAAGAACCGCCCGTAGGCCGCGGTGTCCTGGTCCTGGGCGTCTGCGTAGTCGATGACGGGCTTCTCCCGGAAGAACACGGAGAACAGGTTCCCGGCGGTCTGGATGACGTGCGGCACCCCCGCCTCGGTCAGCGCGTCGCCGACCAGCCGCTGCAGCTCGGCGGAACGAGCGTCGACCCTGTCGT
>CAUSGP010000184.1:0-4935 GCA_963531075.1 uncultured Actinomycetaceae bacterium
CCCTGGTTATGAGCGAAAGTGACCAGCCGTCCGTCGGAAGCGCGTAGCGGCGCGACTAGTGCTTGGATGTTAAGCCCCGTTTTGTGGTGGCACTGGCGGCATGTGTCTGACTGCACGTGTCCGGTTGCGGCTCCGATTGCCGGGTCAGCTGCGCATCTGGCAAACTTAAACGTTGTACTCGGGCGAAAGAGGGCCCTCTCATCCTCTGGTTGCCTCAGTCTCGGGCCTTCCATGCCGCGACTCCCACCGCGAACGGGGCGGCCCACCTCAAAGTAGAACCAGGAGTGACCACACAAGTGGCAGTCAAGATTCGTCTCAAGCGCATGGGCAAGATCCGTGCGCCCCAATACCGCGTCGTCGTCGTCGATTCTCGAAAGAAGCGCGACGGGCGCGTCATCGAGGAAATCGGCAAGTATCACCCGACTGAAAACCCGTCACTCATCGAGATCGATTCCGAGCGGGTGCAGTACTGGCTTTCCGTCGGAGCTCAGCCGACCGATTCCGTTCTCGCTCAGCTCAAAGTGACCGGAGATTGGCAGAAGTTCAAGGGGATTCCCGGAGCTGAGGGCCGTCTCAAGGTCAAAGAATCGGTGAATGTCGAAGAGGCCCGCAAGGCCGCTGCCGAATCGGTCCAGAATGAGGCCGAGAAGCGCCGCGCCGCCGCTGCCGAGGCAAAAATCGCCGCTGAGGCGGAGGCAGCAGCCGAAGTCGCTGAGGAAGCGGTCGAGGAGGCCTGATGCTCGCCGATGCGCTCGAGCACCTTGTGCGTGGAATAGTCGATTCGCCCGAGGACGTCGTTGTGCGTGCTCGGAGTAACCGCCGTGGAGAGCTGCTCGAGGTCCGCGTCAATCCCGAGGATCTCGGACGTGTCATTGGACGCAATGGCCGTACGGCGAAGGCCCTGCGTTTGGTTGTGGGTGGTTTTTCTAACAATGGATATGTTAGCGTCGATGTTTTTGAAACTGATCAAGGCTTGGAACGTCCCTGAAGGGCCGGCCGAACCGTCAAGGTTTGCCGGCCCTTTTCCTGTTTGGCCTCCGACTTATCCACAGGAGCCCGCAGGCGTTCACCGATCTCTATGAGGAAGTGACTAGAATCTTAGGAGCAATCGCGATGGAACGTCATCTTCCCGTTTCAAAGTACCGCCGATCGAAGGAGAGACCTTGCAGCTGACCGTCGCCATCATAGGTGCGCCACATGGACTCAAGGGCGAAGTCCGCCTCGACGTGCGCACGGATCAGCCCGAGCGGCGGTTGGGGATCGGTGCGATGCTTGAGACAGATCCTCAAGAAGTCGGTCCGTTGACGGTTGCTCGCACCCGCGAGTACAAAGGCGCCCTATACGTGATGTTCACCGAGTGCACCGATCGGACCATGGCTGAGCACCTGCGAGGCGTAAAACTCACTGTGGAGACGGACGAAGACGATTACGTCGAAGACGACGCCTTCTACGAGCACGAGCTAGTGGGCTTGGAAGTGCTAGATCCCGAAGGGTACGAGCTGGGCGAGATCGTGGGACTTGAGACGTTTCCTGCTCAGGATATCCTTGTTGTGCGCGAGCCCGACGGAGCCATTGCGCGCGTTCCTTTTGTTCGCGACATCGTCACTGAGGTCGACGTTGATGACAATTGCGTTGTCGTGAAAGCTCCACACGGGCTTTTTTCGAGCGATCTCGGCGACGAAGAAAGCGACGAACCTCTGGAAGAGCCCGGAGCGCGCAGCGAGCAGGGATCAGGCGAGGGGCCGGAAGGGCCTGTGGCGAAGGAGAATAGTGCGCGTTGACATTGTTTCCGTCTTCCCAGGTTTCTTCGACGTTCTCGAATTGTCACTGCTGGGAAAGGCACAGGACAAAGGGATAATTGACGTCACCGTCCACGACCTACGCGATTGGACAGACGATCTTCACCGGACGGTTGACGATACGCCGGCAGGCGGCGGGGCCGGTATGGTTATGAAACCGGATGTGTGGGGAAGGGCCCTTGACCAGATCATCAATGCCGACGACGTCGTACTGGCGATACCCACGCCGGCCGGAAAGCCGTTGACTCAGCGCGCATGCCAAGAGCTCTCCGGCGCCGGTCACATCGTTATCGCGTGTGGCAGATACGAAGGTATTGATGCGAGAGTGGCAATCGAATATGCCCAGCGTCCAGGAGTGCGCGTTTTCGAGTACTCCCTGGGGGATTATGTTCTTAATGGGGGCGAAGTCGCGGCCGTCGCACTCGTCGAAGCGGTGGGGCGTTTGCTCCCCGGAATGGTGGGAAACCCGGAGTCGCTTGTCGAGGAATCTCACGGTGTCGCTGGGCTGCTCGAATATCCCGTTTACACTCGGCCCGCGGTATGGAGGGGGCGTGCGATCCCCGAGGTCCTCACGTCGGGCAACCACGGCGCCATTGCGCGTTGGAGGCGCGATCAGGCCATCGAGAGGACGATCGAGCGCAGGCCCGATATGAGCGAAGAAAGCGATGCGCTACCACTGGGAGAAAAGGAACGAAGAGCCCTTGCGGCACACGGTTACTTGGCGCCATCCAAAGAGGCTCACCCGGCGAAAGCCGAGGTGCGACAGGCGGTTCCAGCGGACGTCCCAGATTTGGTGAGCCTGGCTGCGCGCACTTTCCCGGATGCCTGTCCGAAGGGAATGCTTAAACGAGACATCGACGCCTTCATCGCCGACAATCTCAGCGCAGACCACTTCAAGCACTATGTCGAGGAACCCGGTTACCTCACGATGGTTCTCGAGGTCGGCGGTAGGATTCTTGGCTACTCGCTCACGTATCTGCCCGAGGACGGGGGAGTTTCGGGTATAGAGCGCGGTGCGCCGGTTTCCGCCGTCGTCACCGGGAGGCCCAGGAGGGGCCCCCTCGCCGAACTTTCGAAGTTCTACCTAGATCGGAGCTTGCGCGGGCGCGGGGCCGGTAGCATTCTGTGGGAAGCGACCCGAGCACGACTCGAAGAATGGGCGAAAGACTGGCCGGAACCGTACGTGTGGTTGGGGACGAACGAAAAGAACACTCGCGCCAGGCAGGCATACAGGGGCCTAGGCTTTGAATTTGTGGGCACCAGGGAATTCCGCGTGGGTGAGCAGAACAACGTTGATCGCGTTTTTGCACGCCCGATTCGCGTGGCATAATTGTCAAGTTGTCTCGCTATCACAATGCGCTGGACCTGCCGCAGGGGGTCGCGCACCGGCGAGTTTCCCACAGAAAGGCGGCAAACCGCCCCGACCACGCTTGTGACCTGCGCGCACGGGCTGAAAGAGAAATCAATATGCAAACTCTCGATTTCGTAGACGAAAGCCAGCTCCGCAAGGACATCCCCAACTTCCGTCCGGGCGATACCGTTCGGGTGGACGTCCGAGTTGTCGAAGGCAATAGGACTCGAACCCAGGCTTTCCAGGGCGTGGTACTGGCCCGTTCCGGCTCCGGCATTCGCGAGAGCTTCCTGGTCCGCAAAGTCTCCTTCGGCGTGGGAGTCGAACGCAGCTTCCCGCTCCATTCTCCTTCGATAGAGCGGATAACCGTGGTCACCCGGGGCGTGGTTCGCCGTGCCAAGCTCTACTACCTGCGCAAGCTTCATGGCAAGGCCGCCAAGATCAAGGAACGCCGCGAAGATATCCGCGGTTGATGTGAAACGGCTATTACGGGGCCCGGCAGCTTGCCGAGCCCCGTTTTTATTGCCCTTTCGATCGATCGCGCGGACTTTTTCACGGCGTGTCGCCACCAGTGGCCTTGCCCGGTCAATTCTCTCGGTCTGTCGTTCGGCCTTCATTTCGGGCGATCGAGACCATGTATCCCTCCTCGCTTTGGCTGTCATTCAATGGATATCGTCCACATAATCAAATTTTAAAGTGTATTTTTTCGCGAGATTCCGCGAGATGTTGAAAACTGTGAGTATGAGCGCCGTCTGTCATGGCAAGAATCTTCAGGAAGTTCCTATATCCTTGGATAGGCCAAGATGCGGACTCGCGAAGTTCGATGTCGTGGCCGGTTGGGTCACGGGGAATATCCCATAGACATGTGGCGCTCCCCGTGGGCGCCGGGGAGCGGAGAATGGACGATCAAAGGCAGTCTAAGGTCGCGGAGGAGATGCCGCCGTCGTACCTGCCGGAAAAGCTGGATGGAGATCCGGTCGATACGCCGGCGGAATCAACGGAGAGCACGGAGAGCGTCAAGTCCGAGGACACAGAAGACGCCGAGGACGATCGCGAACCTGAGGAAGGTGAAAAGCGCAGATCGGCCCTTCGTTCGCTTGTGGACACTCTCTTCATCATCGCGGTTGCGCTCCTCGTATCGGTTGTCATCAAGACATTCTTTATGCAGGCCTTCTATGTTCCTTCGGGATCAATGGAGAATACCCTTCAGCCGAATGACCGAATCGCGGTGAACAGAATGGCCGACACCGCCGATAAAATCCACAGGGGTGACATTGTCGTATTCGTCGATCCGGGCAATTGGCTTCCTCCGAATGTCGACAAATCGCCGGCATGGAGGCGTGCACTGAGCAAAAGCTTACAGACGGTGGGTCTGCTTCCCGAAGACGCCGGCAAGCACCTCGTCAAAAGGGTCATCGGTGTGGGCGGCGACAGGGTCGCTTGCTGCACCACCGCCGGCAGGCTCACTGTGAACGGCAAGGAAATAAGGGAAACCTATCTCAAGCCCGGCGTCAGCCCGTCGGAGATTACCTTCGACGTAACCGTTCCGAAGGGCAAACTTTGGGTTATGGGGGATAACCGTTCCAATTCCAGGGACTCGCGATACCACATAGGTGAGCGGGGCGGCGGCTTCGTCCCCGTTGACAGCGTGGCGGGAAGGGCCTGGGCGATTTTTTACCCGTTCTCCAGATTCGGTTTTCTCGAAGATGCCTCGAAGGTTTTCTCGGGCGTTCCGTGAGACCTGACCGGGGAACCGAAATCGAGCTTTTGCGTTCCTGTCCGCCT
>CAUSGP010000185.1:0-4860 GCA_963531075.1 uncultured Actinomycetaceae bacterium
GTCAAACCCGAAGAAGCGAGCGAACTCAGCAGGTTCTGGAATCAGGGCCTGCGAAAAGTCCTTCCGCTGCCGAACCTTGAAGATGCGCTCGCGACCTTTGCGAAATGGCGCGAGGGCGGTGTTGCAACGCGCCTTATCGTCCAGGAACTTATCCCGGGTGACGATACCACTCAGTGGGTTGTCAACGGATATGTCGACACCCGAGGCGTCGTGACCGCCTGTGGCTCGGGGAGGGTTATCCTTGGCCTTCACCAACCCGAATATTTGGGAAACGCGGGAATCATCCTGACGGAACACAATCCGAAGCTTATTGAGCAGGCGCAATCCATCGTTACGCGGGTTGGGCTGCGCGGTTTCTTCTCAATGGACGTGAAAGTCGATCCGCGTGACGGCATACCGCGTTGGCTTGACCTCAACCCGCGTATCGGACGCGGTCATTACTACTTGAAAGTGGCGGGCGTCGATCTTGCTAAGGCAATGCTCGCCGACATGGAGAACGAAGAGGCAGCGTCCGCGGCGTTCGTGGGTTCAGCGTCGGCAGCGTCCGCGACGAATACTCGTGAGGCGATCTTCTGCATCATTCCTGCGGCGCTTGCCAATCGCACCTATGTTCGCGATTCGGAGCTATATGCACGTGTGCGCCGAGCGAAGAAAAACGATGTGGTCAATCCCTTGGCCTATTCGGCGGATAAGCATTTTAAGCGGACCTTCTATCGTTTGGCTAATGGGGTCAACCAGTGGCGACGGATGCGCGCCTGGTACCCCGAGCCGACCGATTCTGGTTTCTGAACCTCGCGGCCCTGTCGGTTGAGCTCGTGCCCCCGTCAGTTGAGAGCGCCGGTGGCTTTTGCCAGAAACGGGTGAATCGGGAGAACGTAGGTGCCGACAAATTCCTCGACGTTGCCGCCCAGCCAACGCTTAAATTTGAGCACGGGAGCGTCGGGAGCTGACTCGTCGAAGATGCCTGAGATGCCGAAGGTGTTGTAAACCGAGAGTCCGGCGTCGCAGGCCCATTTGAACATCGCGCGTTCGACTGGGTAGTCCCTGGCGTAGGCCGCGAAACGCTTGTCCATGCCGCCCAGCAGCAGGATGAGCTCGTCGCCGAAGCGGAAGCTGAGTGCCGCGTTGAAGGGGATGTCCTCGCCATGCTCGGCCAGAGTTGTGCGTGCCTGCTCTTCCTGAGAGTCGAGGGTGGTTAAACGCTCGCGCAGTTGTTCGAGTTCCCTGTCCCTGGCTTTTGTGGCTTTGCGGCCCTCAAGCAAATCGATGCGTTTGCGAGTCTCTGTGCGTTCGTCTTGTATTTGTTCGATATAGCGGGAGGGTGAGAGGAAGGCGACGCATAGAAGGGCCCGCTCCGGGCCGAGTTCGCGCATGAGCTCCGTGTAAAAAGCTTTGCTTGAGCCCGATATCTCGTGCATCGTCGTCCGATCGGCGGTGGACTCGTGGAGTTTTTCGAATACGTCAAACTCCTCGGGCGGCAGCAGGCGAGTTTCGACTCCGTAACGTCCTTCGTTGTGGAAACGACGCCGCAGTCCTTTCGCCAGCGTCGCCGTTGCCTCTTCGAACGACTTGCCCGCTATGTCTTTCGTGTAGATATATCTGATCTGAATGTCGGGCTGCTCGTAGAACTCCTTTGTCAACCGAGTTGCCCCGATCTTGACGAAGATCTCTTCAGCGCGAGCCGCAGTCGGATTGTCTTCAATCACCTTGATGTCGTCGTAGAAGGCTCGTGGAAGCAGCGGGTTGAAGCGTAGCGCGAGGACCCGAGGATTCTTCTTCAGGTGTTTTACGAGGCCGGTGAAGAACGTCTCGATCGCCTCGGCATTCTCCCAGTCGAGTAGCGGCCCGTAGACCAGCTGAGCACGCCAGAAGGCTTTCTTCCAAGGTTGATAAGTGAGCACGCCGGCCCCCACGACGGTGCGTTCGGCGTCGTCAACGACGCCGACATACTCGACCTTGTACCCCAGCCTTTCGCGAACTCGGGCGAATTCGATGCTTTGTGGGATGAAGACCCGCGGGCGAGATTCCTCGAGGAAACGCGCATATGCCTTGGAAGTCAGTAGGACGAAACGCATGGGGCCATCCTACCGGGCGCGGCCTTGGCCCATGAAAGCCGACCGAACACTGTGCGGGTCTGCATAGAATGTTGTTTTCGGAAATTTTCCATAGATGAGCAATCTAGGCCGATTGGCCCGTTGGAGGGTGTGGCGGGCCATTTACCGATCCGAACTGCCGACTTCCCGGCAACGGCATCTGGGCCAAGCAAAACTGCTCCTGTAGTCTTTACGCATGGCTATGAAGCAACCGGACATGTCGTCGCTCACGCCCGAGGATATCGCGCAGTTACGCAAAGCGCAGAAGAGACGCTTTTTCTTGGCGCTCATCCTCGGCACGATTATGGCGATTCTTGGTTTTTTCGCGGGCCAAAGATTGGCGGGAGGCGACACCAACGGAACGGGCGCGGTCATTACCGACACCGCGGTCACGACCGTCCTGGGTGAACGCATGCCGACCGTTGCGGACTTTGAGAGAACGGAAAAATTGTGAAACGCAAAAAGTCCGGGGAGAAGCATCGGGTCCCCTCGGCGGTGGCAGCCCTTGGGGGGAAACCGATTGAGATCGCGAGAATAGACGGAGACGTCGAAGCTTGGCTTGCCGTTTTCGCCGATCGAATCGCGGTGGTGACGGACAAAGAAACCGAAGAGCGGCATTGGTTCGAATTCGAACGTGCAACGTGGAATGGGAACACCCTGACCATGCCCTTCGTTGACTGGAACATCCCGGCTTTCGAACTTAAGCTCGCCGACGGCGAAGAGGCGATCGCCCTCGTCGTTCGAGAGCGGCTCGAACGCTCGATCGTGGTTCGCCGCAGCACGAAGTTGCCTTCGGGTGCCGAGGTTCGTGCGATGGTCAGGCGCGATGACAGGGATGACTTATTCACTCAGGTCATCATCGACGGGCGCGCGAAAGACGAGGATGAGGAGGCGATTGCCGAGCTTGAAGAGACGCTGCGCGACATCGTCGGAATGCAGCCCGAAGGTCGACATGACTGGGAGGGCGAATCGGTGGTCGATGTGTCTTTCGAGACGCCCGCTTCCGTTTCTCAATCGCCCTCTTCCGAGAGAGCCGAAGAATCCCACGAGCCCCAGAGCGTGGAGTCCGAAGAGTCGGAGCCTCCGACCTCCGGCGGCGGGGTGACCGATGCTCGAACAGCTGACGACGGGGGAGAAGGCGCCGCCCAAGAGGATGAGCCTTCCGCGGTCGGCCAGCAAGAGGTGAAGCCTCCCGTGGGCGACGTCGAAAAGGCGGAGTCTCCCGCTTCTGCGGGCGACCGGCAAGAGGTGGCGTCTCCCGCAGACGATGTTGGCAAGACGGAGCATTCTGGGAGCGGCGGCGAAGCGGCGCCTCTCGCTGATCATGGAAAGCCTCCCGCTGATGATGAAAAAGCGAAAGCGGAGCCTTCCACAGTCGGCGCTGGAAAGGCGGAGCCTCCCGCACATGACAGTGAAAAAGCGGCTTTTCCCCAGGGTGTTGCTCAACAGCAGGAGCCGGTTCGTGCTGCCAACGTTCATGGGCAAGAACTCTCGGTCGGCGACGGTCAGGGTGTGACGTCTTCGGTTGATTTCAGCCAAGAGGGAGAGGCCGCGGCCACCAATCCCGTGGACGGGAGGCCAGATTCTTCGGATTCTGCCATGGCATCGTCAGATTCCGAGGGCACGTCCACCGGTTCCATCGAGGCGCTCTCCGAAGAGTCCGCCGGTCCATTGCAGGTGGAGCGCGGCGGGCTGCAACAAGACAAACATGGTGATCTTGGAGGGGAGAAATTCGTCGAACGATTATCCCAGAGGGATGACGCTTCAAAGGAAACTCCGTCTTCTGAATCATCAGCTGCCGCTGCGGCATCGCTTACCGTGGCAGCTGACTCGAACTCGGCCGATTTGAAGAAACCCATCCTGCAGCCCGCCTCAAATGTATCTGCGGCAGTTGGGGCAAGCGGCGACGTTGAGACGGCAAGTGCCGACGACGAAGCTAAAGGCGGCGATGAGGAAGCGGAAGGCGATGCCCCGATAAGTCAGAATTGACAGGCTCGGCTTGCTGCCGGACGGTCCGGTTGCCGTTGACGCCCCGGTTCGATCTGGCTCGGTGTCTTCGGTTCGCCGGCCAGATGGCTCCACCAGCACGAAACCAGCGCGCCCGGTTGGCACCGAGAGGTCGACGCGTGCCAGCGTCCATGAATACATGGCCCGAGGAAGCGCACAAAAATGGCGTCTGTCTCTGTGATGCAAGGCACCGTGCTTGGATTGGCGGGGATCTACCGCTGCTGCTAAAGTTTTCATGTTCGCAATCCCGCGTAGCTCAATGGCAGAGCATTCGACTGTTAATCGAACGGTTGCTGGTTCGAGTCCAGCCGCGGGAGCTTGTTTGTGGGGACGAAGCCGAAGGCGTCGTCCCCACGTTTCGCATCGAGTGACGATTCCCGAGTGTGTGGAGTGGCCTGCGTTTGGAGTGGTATCCGTGATCGCCGTGGTTCCCTATGCTTCAGAATACCGCGAGGCTTTGCTGAGTCTCTCGCTCAGAGCCTGGGATGCAGTTTTTCCGCTGATGCGCCGAGCCGTCCCCGCATTCGTTTACGAATGCTTCTACCCCGAGGGGTGGCAACAACGCCAAGCTGACGACCTGGCCGCGGTGCTCGACGGCGAGCCCGGCAACATCGACGTCGCCCTCGAACAGAACGGAAAGCCTGTGGGCTGGGTGTGCACGCGCATACACCCCGAAGACAGTATGGGCGAGGTGTACGTCGTGGCTGTAGACCCAAAATGGCAAGGGCGCGGCGTTGGCCGGCGGCTCATTGAAGAGGCC
>CAUSGP010000186.1:0-4850 GCA_963531075.1 uncultured Actinomycetaceae bacterium
TCGCCTTCGGCAGACGCGAAGGGATTTTTGGAGGTCGCACTTGCGCGGCGGGATTGCTGTTCGAACGCCCCTCGTCGAAAACGAAGGCGTGAAATGATCTGACGGCCGTGAGGCTTCTTGCAACCGAGGCTCGTGCCATTCCCTCGAGATATTCGGCGAATGAGGCGACGTCCTCGGGGCCGACGTCGGCGATCTTTTCGATCCCCCGCGACTGCAGATGCGAAAAGTACTTCGCGAAATCCCGCCGATACGAGGAAACAGTGTTCTGCGACAACGAGCGTTCGACTGCCAGATGAGCGAGAAACTGTTCGCCCACCCTTGCAATCGGCTCGGGCGCGGGCAAGGGGGTATTCGAAGCCATGATCCCTTCATATTACGCCGAAAGCGCGTCTGGAACCCGAACAAAACAGGCAGCTAAGCTATATTCTTAGTGGCCTCGGAAAGGCCGAGGCGAAATCGACGAAAGGCTTACGATGGCGAAGCTTGAATGGACAGACCTCGATCGACGCGCAACGGACACAGCGCGCGTTTTGGCTGCCGACGCTGTGGAAAAGGCGGGCAACGGACACCCCGGTACGGCGATTTCGATTGCGCCGTTGGCGTACACGCTCTTCAACAAGGTCATGCGGCACGATCCCTCCGATCCCTCATGGCTGGGACGCGACCGCTTCGTCCTGTCGATCGGCCATTCTTCCGTCACCCTCTACAACCAGCTCTTCCTCACGGGCTACGGCCTCGAATTGGAAGACCTTAAATCTCTGCGGACCTGGGGCTCACTCACCCCCGGCCATCCCGAATACGGCCACACCAAGGGCGTGGAGATCACAACCGGGCCGCTCGGCCAAGGCCTAGCCTCCGCCGTCGGCATGTCCATGGCTTCGCGCCGCGAGCGCGGCCTACTCGATCCCGACGCCCAGGCCGGCGAATCTCCTTTCGATCATTTCGTTTACGTCATCGCCGGCGAAGGTGACCTTGAAGAAGGTGTGACCGGCGAGGCCAGCTCGCTTGCGGGAACCCAGCACCTGGGTAATCTCATCGTCATCTGGGACGACAACCGAATCTCCATCGAGGATGACACCAAAATTGCCTTCACCGAGGATGTTTTGGCGCGTTACGAGGCTTACGGCTGGCATACCCAGCACGTCGATTGGACGAACGGCGGCGGCGAGTATAAGGAAGACGTCGACGCCCTCTACGAGGCGATCGAAAAAGCAAAGGCCGTCACGGACAAGCCTTCTTTCATTCGCCTGTCGACGATCATGGCGTGGCCTTCGCCCACGAAACAAGGGACGGGCGCTGCACACGGGGCGAAACTTGGCGCCGAGGAGCTTGCGGGCCTGAAGAAAGCCCTGGGCTTTGACCCCGAGAAGTCCTTCGACGTCGCCCAGGAGGTCCTCGATTACACACGTAAAGGCGCCGCTGAGCGCGCCAGGGCCGAGCGTGCGGCGTGGGACGAGAAACTTCAGGCGTGGTGCACGGCTAATCCGGAGCGTTCGGCCCTTCTCGATAGACTCGTGGCGAAGAAGCTCCCAGAAGGGTGGACCGACGCTCTGCCGACCTTCGAGGTCGGAACGTCCGTGGCCACCCGGGCCGCATCGGGAAATGTACTGACGGCCCTCGCGCCCGTGCTTCCCGAGCTGTGGGGAGGCTCGGCCGATCTTGCTGGGTCGAACAACACGACGATGAAGGGCGAGCCGTCCTTCCTGCCACCGGACCGCGTCTCTGACGATTGGGACGGGAATGTCTACGGCCGCACCTTGCATTTCGGCATCCGTGAACATGCCATGGGGGCGATCGTCAACGGCATCACGTTGCACGGGTTGACTCGCGCATACGGCGGCACATTCTTCGTCTTCTCCGATTACATGCGCGGTGCCGTGCGCTTGGCTGCGGTCATGAACATTCCGTCGATTTTTGTGTGGACCCATGATTCGATCGGCGTCGGCGAAGACGGCCCCACGCATCAGCCTGTCGAGCATCTGTGGGCATATCGAGCCATTCCGCAGTTCGACATCGTTCGCCCGGCCGATGCCAACGAAACCGCCGCCGCGTGGCGCAGCATCATTGAGCGCCGTGAAGCCGGCCCCGCGGGTCTCATCCTTTCTCGACAGAATCTTCCCGTTCTCGAGGGAACGTCCGTTGAAGGCGTCAAGCGGGGTGGCTACGTCCTCGCCGACAGCCCGACGGGTAAGGTCGATGTCCAGATTCTGGCAACCGGCTCCGAGGTTTCGCTCGCGGTGGAAGCTCGCGATTCCCTCGCGGCCGAAGGAATTGGAGCCCGGGTCGTGTCCCTTCCCAGCCTCGATTGGTTCGCTGAGCAAGACCGAGAGTATCGCGATTCCGTCATTCTCCCCGACGTCAAAGCCCGGGTCTCCGTCGAGGCCGGTTCGACCTTTGGCTGGGCAGGATACGTCGGTGATGCGGGGCGTTCGGTGGGCATCGACCACTTTGGCGCCTCTGCTGCTGCGGGCAAGCTTTTCGAAGAGTTTGGCGTGACCGCCGCGGCGGTGGTTGGCGCAGCCCGTGAATCCATCGAGGTGGCCAAAGGGCTTGAAGGCTAGTCCGCCAAGGCGAATTGGCCCTACAAAGGAGCCATCCGCCAAAGCAAATATTGGCCGCCGGCAGCCGCTAGCACATGCGCGGGCAGGATAAAACCCGCCCGCGCATGCCCGCCCGGCACTCTGGATCGCGGTCACGGCCTTCTATATACTTGCCGCGCACATCAACAACCGATTTCCGGGAAAGTCGAGAGTTCATGGTCAATCCACTTCGCAGCGCACCCGATAGCCGTTTACAGCGAATTGCGGGCCCCTGCGGAATCGTCTTATTTGGGATAACGGGCGATCTGTCACGGCGGAAGATACTTCCGGCGCTTTATGATCTCGCCAATCGAGGGTTGCTTCCGCCGTCGTTCACGATTATCGGCGTTGCCCGGAAGGTCGACCCGTCACTGCCCGAAAAAGTCGAATCCGCTATACGCGAAGGCGCCAACACGGCGGTTACGGAAACAACGCTCCGTCAGCTCATGTCGGGCCTCGTCGTCGTCAACGGACAATACGACGACATCGACACGTATCGCTCCCTCGGCGAGACGATGGACAGGATGTCCGCCGAGCGTGGAACCAACGGCAACTATGCCTTCTATCTTGCGATCCCACCCGAGCTATTCCCCACCGTTTTGGGCGGGATCGGCACGGCCGGCCTGTATGCCGAGGACGCCGGGTGGCGCCGGGTCGTCGTCGAGAAGCCTTTTGGCCACGATCTCGAGTCGGCACGAGAACTTGACGCGGTCGTGACGAAAGTTTTCCACCAGGACGCGATCTTCCGCATCGACCACTACCTCGGCAAAGAGACAGTTCAAAACCTCATGGCGTTGCGTTTCGGCAACGAACTGTATGAACCGCTGTGGAATTCCGATCATGTCGACCACGTTCAGATCACGATGGCCGAGGACATCGGGATCGGCACGCGTGCTGGATACTACGACGGGATTGGCGCAGCACGTGACGTCATCCAGAATCACCTTCTCCAACTTTTGGCCCTCACGGCAATGGAAGAGCCGATTTCTTTCGAGCCTTCCGCCCTGAGGATCGAGAAAGAGAAGGTTTTGGAAGCCACGCGATTCTACGGTCCCGTGTGCGAATCAGCCGTTGCCGGCCAATACACCTCCGGCTGGCAGGGCGGCGAATGGGTCAAGGGATATAAGGAAGAGGCCGGCATCCCCGCCGATTCGATCACCGACACCTACGGAGCTCTGCGTTTGGGCATCGAAACTCGCCGATGGAAAGGCGTGCCCTTCTACCTGCGCACCGGCAAAAGACTAGGACGTAGGGTTTCCGAGATCGCGGTCATCTTCAAATACCCGCCTTTCCTCCCGTTCCCTTCGACGGGCGGTTTCGGGCACAACGCCCTCGTCATCCGCGTCCAGCCTAATGAGGGGATGACGTTCAAGCTCGCTTCGAAGGTTCCCGGATCGGGGATGCAGCTGCGCGACGTCACGATGGATTTTGCCTACGGACACGCTTTTACCGAGTACACTCCGGAAGCCTACGAACGGCTCATCCTTGACGTCCTTCTAGGCGATCCGCCGCTTTTCCCCGGTCATCGGGAGATCGAGTTGTCATGGAAACTTCTCGATCAAGCGGAAACCTACTGGGCGGAAAATCCGGATTCGATCGCAGAGTACGCACCGGGAACCTGGGGGCCTGTTGCCTCAGACCTCATGCTTGCCCGCGACGGCCGCGCTTGGCGCCTGCCTTAGGAAGGAACCGACATGATCATCCACATGAACGGAACGAATACCGCGAAGGTTGGGCTGCGCCTTGACGAATTGCGCGAAACCGCCGGTTCTGTCGCACTCGGGCGCGTTCTCACTCTCATCATTATCGCCAAAGACGAGGGCGGGGTCCGCGACGCCATTTCCTCGGCCTCCGCGGCGGCAAGGGCGCACCCCTGCCGTATTATTGCAGTTCTTCCGCTTGACGGCGACGAGCCACGGGTCGACGCCGAACTCAGAGTTGGCCCGGAGGCAGGATTGTCCGAAATAGCCATCTTGAGATGCACCGACGGTTCGGCCGACAATCTGGAAACCCTCGTCATTCCGCTGTTGCTTCCCGATGGGGTCCAGGATGCCCCCGAGAATCCGTCGCAGACACCGATCGGTTCGATGGCGCAACGCCGTATCACCACAGCTCAAAATTCGGGAGTTCCCGCCGATGAGATCCTCATCCGGGTACGTGATGGCTACGCCCCGGGTGATACGGATTTGGCCTGGACCGGTGTCACCTTCTGGAAGAACCATTTGGCCGCGATGCTGGACGAGCCCCCGCACGACGCCGTTGAGCGGGCCG
>CAUSGP010000187.1:0-4844 GCA_963531075.1 uncultured Actinomycetaceae bacterium
ACGTTCAACGAGGCGGTGCGCGAGATGTCGATTCTTTCGACGGCGCTGGGGGCTGACCCCGCCACGGCCTACGGACTGCCGGGCGTCGGCGATCTGGAGGTGACCGGGCTGTCCGGGCGCAACAAGGTCTACGGCGTGCGCATCGGCCGCGGCGAGGGCGCCAAGGGCGCGCTCCAGGCGATGACCGAGTTGGAGCAGACCGTCGAGGGCGTGCCGGCCTTGCCGCTGGCGATCTCCCTCGTGGAGCAGTCCGCCCCGCAGATCAAGGATCGCCTGCCGTTGCTTTATGCGGCGCGGCAGATTGTGGAGGAGGACGTCCCGGACTACGCCGCGGTGCTTGCCCGCGCGGTTCTGCCTCCCAAGCCGTGAGCGTCTGGAGCCCGTGGCTCTGGCTGTTGACGCTTGAGCTGCGAGACCCGAGTTGCGGCAGGCCAAGCTGTAAGCCCTGGCTGTGGGACTTGACTGTGAGGCCTTGACTGCAGCGGGCTTCCAAACTGTAGCCGCCGGGGTAGCGTCTGTTGCCTAGGCTAGGCGACGAAGGCGGCTGAACTGGGTCCCTCCAAGCAGCTGGCTGTTACAAACCGTGGGCGGGTGCGAAATCGCACCCGCCCACGCCGTCTGCCCGAACTTCTCGCCGGAGTCCTTGCGTCCCGGAGGCCGCCTTGTGTCTTCGCGACGATCCCCGGCCTTCATAGCGGTGGGTCAGTCCAAACCTGAACAACGGAAATATTGGAAACCCGAGCATTCGCGGGAGCAACCGAGGAGTTGGCCGGTTGGTTTTATCAGTCGGTCGGGAGGGGCGTTGTTTCTGTTTGTTTGGCAGGGGTCGTAGGCCAGGGTGTGGGTGTGTCCGGATGTTGTTTTTGGTAGTGGCTTTTGTAGTCGTCGCCGACGTTGAATCCGGGGGCTGGCTCGAAGCAGTAGGTCGCGGTGTCTCCTGCTTTGTCCCTGCCGAGCATAAATTCAAGCCAGTAGATCCCGACGTCGAGCAAAGTGATGGTGCCGACTCCTTCAAATGTAAAGGACTCTCCCAAGGCAAGATCGGCTTCCCCTGAGGTCTCTGTAGTGTCTCGAGTGTGGCTTTTGACCGAGATCGCGATTATTGCCCGTTTGTGCCAACGTTCGATGCGAGGGTCGCCGACATAAAAGGTGACATTGCGGTCAACGTCGGGGTGGAACCAGCCTTCGTGTCCATCGCTGGCCGAGACTTTAATTCCGGGGCAGCTGGAAGGGTTGTTTTTCTTTGTGAAGACGTGGGTGTTTCGGACTGGGTGTTTGTGTGTGAGGAATCCGGAGACGTAGACGATTCGTATGCTTGCCGCCAGAACCAGAAAGCTGATCAGGACAGCGAGGATTTTCCAGCGTTTCTTCATCGGTCCTTCTCGCTTTCTTGATCCCAAAAGGTGATGAATCCGGGCGCGGGAACAAATCGGAAGGTTGCCGTCGGGCTGCCGCCTACGGCAAAGGGAATGATGATCGGATTGACGTGTATGAGAGTGAAGGTTCCGACCCCTGGATGGTCGACGTACTGTCCCGCCTCCAAATCGTGATATATCGACGTTACACGGGCACTGTCAGGCGTATCAAGGCTATCGGCGGGGTATCCGCCCTGCAGAGTCGCTGCCATTATCCCGTCGAAGAAACGGATACTCGAGACGGTGTAGGACGGTTGATCCCCAACCCCGGGGCGAAAAACTACCGCTTCGGACAATTCGATGGTGCGTACACTCATTTGGGATAACCTCCTCCAACATGGACGTTGCCGAAGGAAGCGCCGAAGTCGTCCCAACTCATTTTGAACTCGGCATACTTCGAGTCACCTGAATTTTCCCCCTCTGCAGTACTTTCGCCCCAAGGGTTTCTCACGGTGACCCCGTCCTTGTCCGCAGCGACGACTACGTAGGAATGATTTCGTATCATCTGAATGCGATGTTTTTCTCCGTGGACTGATACCTCTTTTATGAACTCGCTGTTCTGGAAACCAACGATTCTCGTAATGGTGTTGGCGACCACGGGGCGATGATTCTTCAATGCCTGCTGGATGTCCTTGCGCTGGTCGTCGTTGTATCCGTCGCCAAAGCCCCAAGTGCCCTTCTTTATAATAGTCGTGTCCTTTCCCGTGACCTCTTCCATGACCGCCGACGGCTGGCCGCCGCTGATTCCGGTGGGGCCGAAAACACTGTTGCCGCGAGTACCGCCCTCGTACATCTGCCCGTAGGCGGCCTCAAGAACCGAGACGACGCCGGGATTGCCTCCGTTGGCTCCGCGCAGGTAGGTTCTGTCGACGAAGACGGTGCGTGCCCGTTCTGGGTGATCCGGGTCTTCGTAAAGAGTGACCATATAGCCGTCTTGACGGCCGTTTCTGAAGTGCGGCCTAATCGACTTTTGCAGGAGCTTTCGGCCTTCAGGCGTGCGCATCATTGCCATGAGGGTCGCCAACAGATAGCAATCGCCGATTCCGCCCTGCGAAACCGTGCGAAAATCCATGTGCTTGAGCTCGTGGTTGATTCGATTGATGTCGTCTTCGTCGAGCTCGTGTAGCTCGCCTACGTTTTTGCCTTCGTCGTCGGGCTCAACCGCCTCCAGATGCAAAGCGGCCCGCAACTCGGCGGCGCATACGTCACCGGCTTTGTTCAGCAAATCAATTGTCTCTTTGGCGCTTTTGGCTGTTGCCTGCGCTTCGGGCTTAAGCTCCTCAAACTTGTCGTTCTGTTCGGAGTCGGGAACGGCGTCGACCTGCCTGTCTAGTGCCTGCATCCTGGCCCGCGCCGCATCTATGTTTCTCTCGGTGGCCTCCGCCATGTAGGCATACTTGAGAATGGCCTTAGCGCCGTTGTCCAAGCCCTTGTCCAAGCGCTGAGTCTGTTTGAGCTCGCGGCGTAACGCGCGATCGAAAGCCTCGCGCGCTGCACCCTCCCACGACTCGGCCTTTGATGGCAGGCGCCTCATTAGTTCCGTGTAAGAATCTAACTTCGTCTTCATGGAGGAAAGCTTTTTGTGCAGGGTGAATATGCCCGGCGAACGCCTCGGAAACTCCGGTATGCAGTCGGCGAACTTTTTCATTGCAGTCATCTCCTTGATTTCGCGTTTGCATCGTTGTTGTGCGGCGCCGTTTCACTTCTGCGGCGCCGGCTTGCGTTCACGACGCCGATCGTCAGGCGTTGTTTTGCTGTTGGCGAGGCCTCGTCGTTCCGCATTGCCGGCCTTCTGGCAGCGCCTAGGGCTTCGCGGGCCCCTCATTGGAACTTTTGCATTTGCGACGTGAACTGCTTGGCCCAGTCGCTATCGGTTTCCTCAGCCATTTGAGAGGTGTCGGATACCGTTTCGGACGTCTGCTCGTTCCAATCGCTCAGTCCGCCGATCCTCTCCATCGCCGCGTCGGCGAATTCCTTATAGGCCTCATTGAGGGTTGGGTAACCGAAGGACGGGACGGGGGACGGAGCTTCAACGTTGTCGTAACTCTCGGAAAGAGCGTCCAGGCTTTTGCCCAGCTCCTCCATTTCGTCCCTGTCGATTTTGAATTTGCTCATGTTCCCTCCAGCTTGTGTGGATCAGCCTGCCTGTAGGCCGGCATCGCGACGTCATGGAATGAACCTATACGAGACAGAAGGAAAAATCTAGAGCGTTCATAATGTGAAAATATGGCTGGCCGGAAGGAGGGTCTGTGTCGGTAATTTGTCTATACAAGTAGAAAACACGTGGAAAACTCTATGTGCGAGGCAATCCTTTTCGTTACATTTAATGAATTAACTCATTTAATACGTATTTTGATATGTTGTTTTTAGTGATTTATGAGTACTGTGAAGAAGCTGCAGTTGTCCGGGGCTGGAGCGTTTGATCTGGGGCCGGGCATTCAATCTGGCTGCTATTCAATCTGGCTGCCATTCGGTCTAGTCGGTGTCTGAGTGTCTGGCCGTCTGAGCATTCAGTCCGTGCATCATTTGGCCCGGCGATCGCTAGCACATCTAGCCATCGCCGGAGCATTCGGCCTACCATTGATCGCAGTGGTCGATTCGCTTCCGTTCTCCAATCGAAGACACCGGTTGGTGGAAATCCGCGATTCGATCCGCAGATATACAGCTGCGCGGCATTGATGCTGCGCGGTACGGCGTCGGCGGTTCTCGCCAGCAAGGAGTTGACGTGGGCAGCGATCTGACCAACCAGGGTGAGACGAACCAAGGTGCGAATGGCGCCGAGGCGGCCGAAGCCGCTTCGTTCTCCTCCGCCAAAGCAGGCGGGGCTCAAAGCGAAGCCAAAGCCGAGGAAATCCGGCCTGGCGAGCCCAGACCCATACGGCGCGTTGCCGCTGACCTTGGCATTCCGGATGAGCACGTTCTCACCTACGGTCGCGGCAAGGCGAAAATCGACCTTGATTACCTGCGCTCGCTGCCTGAACGCGATTCCAAGTTGGTTCTTGTCACAGCGATTTCGCCGACGCCGGCCGGCGAAGGCAAAACGACGACGTCAATCGGCCTGGCCGACGGCCTTGCGCGGCTCGGCAAGCGCCCGGTGCTTGCCCTTCGCGAGCCCTCAATGGGGCCGGTTTTCGGCATCAAGGGCGGCGCCGTCGGTGGAGGGAAAGCCCAGGTTACGCCCGGCGACGAAATCAACCTCCACTTCACGGGCGATTTTGCGGCCATCGCCGAAGCCAACAATTTACTGGCGGCAATGGTCGACAACGCTCTGCATTTTGCCACGCACGACATCGATCCACGCACCGTCACCATCCGCCGCTCAATCGACATGAATGACCGCTCTTTGCGCGACGTCGTTATCGGCCTCGGCGGGCGGCTCGGCGGGGTCGCGCGAGAGTCGGGCTTTGATATCACCGCGGCCAGCCAGGT
>CAUSGP010000188.1:0-4802 GCA_963531075.1 uncultured Actinomycetaceae bacterium
GAACCGGCCTGACGGCGCTGTGAACAAGTTCGGTCTTACCCCGCACCGAGCGCAACCATCCGACGAGCTCCTCGGTGTTGGGAACGGTGGCCGAAAGGCTGATGAGGCGGCAGTGCTCAGGCAGAGTGAGGATCACCTCTTCCCATACGGGACCGCGCTCCCTATCGGCCAAGTAATGAACCTCGTCAAGGACGACGTACCCGACGTCGGCAACGTCGGCGGACTCGGCGAAGAGCATGTTGCGCAAGACTTCGGTGGTGACGACGAGGATGCCCGCTTCGCGATTGACAGAGACGTCGCCGGTGAGCAGGCCCACATGCTCTTCGCCGTGAAGTTCCGCCAGCTCGGAGTACTTCTGGTTGGATAGGGCCTTAATCGGCGCGGTGTAGACACAGCGTTTTTCCGTAGCCAAGGCCAATTCGACGGCGAAATGAGCCACGACCGTTTTGCCGGAGCCCGTCGGTGCGCACACAAGTACATCGTTTCCACGCGCGATGTGCTCGCATGCCTCGACCTGAAAACCGTCGAGGACGATACCCCGAGCCTCGTATTCTCCGATGAAATGATCCAACATCACGCGATTCATATGAGTACCTCCAGGGCGCCTGGCAGGCACCTGATGTCTACGGGAAGCGAGCCTAGCCTATCGCCGTCTGCCATGGGGAGAGGCGGTGGGTTTCCCGCATCCGGTTCATATGAAATGCGAATGTGGCGTGCCTTCAGGCGGTGGACGAGAGGGTGGCTCAGATGCCGTCCCAGCGCCAAACGCGGCAGTAAGCCGAGGATCTGTGAACGATGCATTCCAGCGGCGAAAATGACGTCGGCGAATCCGTCATCCGCCGCGGCCGCAGGCGCGATGGGAAGCCCCGCCCCGAAGAAGCGAGTGTTGGCGACCGTGACCAAAGTGGCCGGGCCAACACAGGCGCGCCCATCAATTTCGAGTCGCAGACCGTAGGGAGCAAAGCGGCGAACGGCCGAGGCTATCCCCCTGGCATAGCGGCCTCCCCCGCGTGGAAAAGGAAAGGAATTCGCACGCAGATTAACGTCGGCGTCCAAACCTGCCGAAACGGAGGATATTACCCGTTTTCGAACTATCGTCGCCCCGCTGATGCACGAGACCTCGAGGACGTCCGTCGCGTGAGTGCGCCCCGATGATAAAGCATCGACCGCTTGTGCGAGGGCGGCATCGACATCGCGTCGGGGGAGCCCAAAATGCCGAGCCGTGTCATTGCCCGTACCCACCGCGATAACCCCCAGTGGAATCCGAGAATCGGCGAGGGCGTCGACGGCGATTCCCACGGTTCCGTCCCCGCCCACGGCAAAGAGTGCGTCAAGGCTCTTCGAAGCGACGGCTCGCGCGCTCACGGCGGCTGCCTCCTCAGCCGAACGCGTTGTCAGATCGACGACGGAAAATCCCAATGCCCGCAAAGAACGCGTCACGTGGATGCCGTCGCGTTCGCCCAATCCGCGCCTGCTTGTGGGATTGATGAGAAGGCCAATCTTTGCGCTCATGCCGTTTCCGCCAACGTGCGAAAGCGAGTGGCTAGCCGTTTGGCCGTTTGGCGAGGCTCAACCTTTCGAGCGGCAGGGCCAAGCTGGACGAGAAGCGAGGCAAGGAATTCGTCAGAAGTCGAGGCAAATGTCACCTCGTAGAGCTCGTTCATTCGCTTCGTCTGAGCCCCGGGCAAAGCTTCGCCGATCCATCGCCCTGACGAGTCGACGGTGACCGTCACGGCCTGCCCGTCGGGACTCCATTCCTTAGCCTCCGCGGCCGTCACAGCGGCCCGCGCTTTGGCCCTTTCCGCCCGACCGGCTTTGCGCCCGAGGCGCACTTCTCCGATCCTATCGAGGCGATAGGATCGCGGACCCTCTGGCGTCACAGCCGCGAGAAGGGGGTTGCAAGCGGCTTGGACCGCGACGGGAAGAGCCTCTATCCGCGAAACGACTTCCGCCAAATCCGGCCCCGGCCGGTGGTAGGTGAACTCAATCGACCGGCCCGAGGCGAGAGCTTCTTCGACGGCGGCGAACGCCTCGCCACCGATGACCGGCATCGGGCCGTCCCACATCGCCGCGCCGAATCCCGCGCGATCTGCGGCTTCGACCAAGGTCTCGCGAACGTGTGCGAGAGCGTCGGCCACGTCGCTGGGCGGCGTAATTTCGGCGATGGAATCGATAACGGCCACGAGCGCGATCACCTCGTCGAGGGTCATCGCCAGATCGGGAACGTCCAACTCCCCCGAGTCGGAAAAGAAAACGAGAGAATCCGGCGTCGTCGCTTCCTCTCCCTCATCTTCTTCGCCGGGATTCGGCGGCAATTCGAGATTGAAGGGAAGCCCGTACCCTTCAATCTCCACCAAAGACGCATCCCAGAGCAAACGCAATGCACGCTTCCATTCAATGCCGAATCGCGCCGAAAGTTCCCGAAGGCTCGCGCATCCCTCGGAGCGATTCGAAAGATAGACAAGCAGCGCATTCGTTTGAACTATTCCCTTGCCGCTCATGCTTCTCCCTTGCCACTCATGCTTCCGCTCCCAGATCGACAAGATGCTGAAGACGTTCGCGCCATTCGCGGAGAAGGCTCTCATCGGCCAGTAAACGCACATCTTTTCCGTATGAGAGAAGAATGTCGAAAATGCGCTGACGATTGACCGGGCCTATTTCGATGACGTCCCAGCCGTCTTTCTGCGCACTCCAAGATGCCTTGCGGCCCTGAGCGAGGAGCGGAGCGGCGGCGCCGGGCCGAACGGCGAGTACGGCCCGCACGGGGGTGAAGGCGTCGGCAGGGTCAGCGAACGTAGGCTCGGTGGCAGGGCCGTCCACGGAAAGCGAACCGGAGATGATGCGACTGATGCGGAAGGTCTTCGTTGCCCAAGCCGCGGACTCCTCGGCGCGAGCCGCCCCTGTGACGTAGAAGGCGTCGAAGTGCTGGGCGAGGCTATGGGGCTCGAGCTGATATCGAGAGGGCTCAGGGCCGCGGCCCTCGTAGGCGAAGGAAACCCGACGTCGGTACTGAAGTGCTCTGGCGATTGGAACGACATCTTCCCCGGAGGGCACCGAGGCCCGCAAATATCGCGGCGCCGCACGGTCCGCTTCGCTCGTGGCCAAGATTTTCGACATCCCCGAATGCGCTGCGCCGACGAGCCCGCCGCCCTTGCCGAGACCTGCGAGAAAAGAACGCACAAGGCCGACGTCGAGCGCCGAGAGCGGGGCGATGATAGGCGCCGAACGGTCGTATCTATAGACTCCTTCTTCGTCGACCGCAATCGGATATCCGGCGGCTCGCAAAGCCGATATATCGCGTTCGAAAACGCGTTGAAAGGAATCGTGCGAGCTGTAAGCCCCATACGCCGGGATTCTCCGACGGGCCTGAGCTCGGGTCAGCCCCCGCTGCGAAATGGCGCCGAGCAGCGAGAGCTGGCGCTCACCCGCATGGTATTCCGATTGCTGACTCACATGCCAAGGGTAATCGAAGGGTAGGCTTGAATGCGTGATGATGTGGCGAAGCGGTGAGATAGTCTCACTTGGAAAGACATGGGACGGGTGCGTCGAATGCCGAGTGCGCCTAGACCCGCGACAAGGTGAAGAATCTGCGGCTAAGGAGGCTCGGGCGCTCGCTTACGAGCACATCGTCGGCCAGCCCCGAATCGGCCAACGCGCGATCCTCACCGCATCCGCGGCCGTCAGAGGCTTGGGCACGGGCGGATATCTCATGATCGTCGCCCTACCCGACGCTCTGCCGCCGGATCCTGCCCCCAACCCCGGCCATATTGTCAAAGCCCGGTACACCCCGCTCCAATACATGACCCTGGGTGCGGACGAGCAGGAATCGCAGTGGCACGAAGCCCTTCGCGACGCCGACTCGATCGAAGGGATGCCGGTCGTGGTTGCCGATCTTCATTCGGCCGTTCCCGCAGCCGTCGCGGCGATGCGCGCCCGCAAGCCCGGTGTCCGCATCGCCTACATCATGGACGACGGCGCATCGCTACCCGCATGGTTCTCACGCGCCGCAGCCGCCTTGCGGGAATCCGGGGACATCCTGGGAACCATTTCCTGCGGCCAGGCCTTTGGGGGACAGCTCGAAACCGTCAACGTCCACACCGCTCTGCTTGCGGCAAAGATCGTGTGGAAGGCCGACGTCGCAGTGGTCGCTCAAGGCCCCGGCAACCTCGGAACAGGCACGAAGTGGGGATTTTCCGGGACGAAAGTGGGCGAAGCCCTCAATGCGGCGGCCGTCCTCGACGGAAAGCCCATCGCCCTCCTGCGAATGTCGAACGCCGATCCTCGTGGACGGCATTACGGATTGTCGCATCACACGCATACGGCGCTCACGCGCGTGGCGATGGTCGACACGCTATGTCCGTGCCCCATTCTCGCCGGATCGCAGCGGCCGGACGAGTCACAGAGCGCGGGGGCATCGAATGGGAACGAGCTCCCGGAACCGTCGGAGCTTTCCAGCCTGGTCGGGGCAGATGTTCGGGAACTTCTGGCCGCCCAACTCGATTCCCTCTTCGAATGCGAAAGGCTCATAAGGCTCGATCTGCCGACGGACGACCTTGACGAGATTCTCGCCTCCTCCCCCGTCCCCCTGCGGACGATGGGGCGCGAGCTCACCGAGGACCCACTCGCATTCCTCGCGGCTGGAGTCGCCGGGTATGCCGCGGCTGACGCGCTATGACGGGCCGCATCAGCACCCGGCCGCCACAGCCCTGACTACGGTGTGAGGATATATTTCGACCCAACTCCGCGTGCCATGTCCTCAAGGCTTTCGACGAGCGCCTCCAGCGGGCGGACCTCGGTGCACA
>CAUSGP010000189.1:0-4799 GCA_963531075.1 uncultured Actinomycetaceae bacterium
GCGACGAGGCGCTCATCGAGGTCCTGCGCGTGGTGGACAAGATCGACAAGATCGGCCCCGGCAACGTGGCCGCCGAGCTGGTCGGCGCCGTCGGCGCCACCGCCGGGCAGGCCGACGCCGCCCTGCGCCTGGCCGCCGTCACCGCCGCCGAGCCCGACGCCGTCCGCGGGGCGGTCCTGTCCGCCCTGGACGGCGCCGAGCCGAGCGGGCTCCTGCTGGCGGGCCTGGACGAGCTGGAGGAGCTGCTGCGCACCGCCGCCCGGCGCCGGCCCGGCGCCGTCGTCGCCGACCTCAAGATCGCCCGCGGCCTGGACTACTACACCGGCACCGTCTACGAGTCCTTCATGGCCGGCCACGAGGACCTGGGCAGCGTGTGCTCGGGCGGGCGCTACGACTCCCTGGCCTCCAACGGCAAACGCGTCTTCCCGGGCGTGGGCATCTCCGTCGGCCTGTCGCGCCTGCTCTCGCGCGTCCTGGGCGCCGGGCTGGTGGAGGTGAGCCGGGCCGTGCCCACCGCCGTGCTCGTGGCCGTGGTCGACGAGGAGCACCGCGCCGACTCCGACGCCGTGGCCGACGCCCTGCGCGCGCGCGGCATCGCCGCCGACGTGGCCCCCACGGCCGCCAAGTTCGGCAAGCAGATCCGCTTCGCCGACAAGCGCGGCATCCCCTTCGTCTGGTTCCCCGGCATGGGCGGCGCCGCCGACTCCGTCAAGGACATCCGCTCCGGCGAGCAGGTCGACGCCGACGCCGACACCTGGATGCCCGACGACGACGCCGACCTCGCGCCGCGGGTCCTGGCTGCCGGCGGATCCGGGGTCTGACGGGTTCTCGCGCGCGGCGCCGGGGTGGGGCGGCCCCAGGTGCCTCAGTTGAGTCCGAGGTCAACGGTTCCGAGACTCCGGGATGCGTCTATCTTGCGCTTCCCGAAGCATTCGAGGAACTTCCGGATGGTGTCAGTTCCATGTTTCACCGTCCCAAGTCACAGGAGTGTCGCTCGCATTGTGACGGTGTTCCAGGAGGATACGCAGAACGGAGAGCGTAGTATCCGGCTCCACACCGTTCAGCCGGATCACCAGTCCGGTGCTTTTATCGATGATGTCCACGACCTCATTACGTTCGGTACTCGTCGATGCCGGATCTTGTCGGACCTGCGGAGGTGTCGCACGTCGGGTCCGCAACCAAGACAAGGCCCTTTTCACGATTGTCATCATGCGATCGGCTGCAACCTCACCGAGTCGCTTCCCGAAACCCGTGCCGACAAGTGTGAGGCAAACGACAACAGGCACAGACGGCTCGCTTCGGGTCTGCCGCGCCAGTCCTTGTTGGACCGACCAGGCTTCGTCTTGCAAGCACGTTGCTAGATCTCCGCGTTCCTCAGCGGTCACGTCAGGGGCGAAGGAGAGGTAGATCACGGTGTCGGGATCATGATCGATGGGCATGGGTGCAGTATGCCAGAGCATGATGCCGTCATGGAAGTACTGCACAGATTCCTGGACTGGTCCCGTTCGCCCTTGCTCGTTCTCACAGACCCCCGTTCGGGCCATGTGCCGGACTGGCTGGAAGACCTTCTAACTTTAGAAGCGCCGGACGCCGAGAAGCTCGAGACCCTCTATCGACGGGCTGGGCGGCGCGCCTACGAGAGGGGGAACCGAGGCATGTATATTCGCGCGCTTCTTGCGGAAGCCTCTATCGAGTTCGATAGAACAGGCGTGACGCCGGTGGAACCACTGTATTACGTGGCAATGCAGTACCGCCTGACCCCTTCGCCCGTGGTTGCTAGATATTGGGTCTCAGTACTACTGAGTCGTCAGGATGTGCCTTTGCGCTATCAGGTTCGATTATGGCGTGAACTAGCTGCATTATACGAGATCGCAGGTCATTACGACCGGGGACTCGCCTGTACCGAGCGTTCATTGAATTTGTGTGCAGAACACCCCGAGGACGAGGCGACGCAGGCCGTTGCCTTCCAGTCCCACCTGCAGCGCTCGGTCCTATTGCGTCTGAGTGGTCGTTACACCGCGGCGCGCTCGGCTATCGCCGACGCCCGTCGAGTGGCAGGACCGTCGCCCTCATCAAATACACTAGCGCTCATCGAGCTCAGGACCGCAGGGCTCGACCTGATCATCGGTCACATAGACGACGCGACGCATGGATACGCCCGGGCCGCGCAGTTATTCGAAGGATTCAGTCTCAACAACCGGCGTTACGCGTTATTGCGACAAGTGACGTGTCTGCGCATTCAGGGGCGCCTCAATAAGGCTGCCGATCTTGGCTATGAACTCCTTGATGAGATGACTGAGAATTCATATAGAAAAGGACAGGTATTGCTCGAATTAGCTGAGATCGAGATAGCTCGCAGAAATAAGACAGATTTGATGCAGTTGATCAAGCGGGCCGCACCCCTATTGTCTGCAGGGGAGAGCCTGGAGTCATTGCGATGGCGCACTCTCGTAGCGCGCTCAGTCGTTATTTTTGGTGAAAAAGATTTGGACACGGTGCGGCGAGCTCGAGCAAATTTGAGTGAAGTACTTAGAATTGCGAGTAAGTCTGAGCGAAATGATACCACGCGTATTCTCTACGCTCTTCACGCCTTGGCCGAACTTGAATCTTCTATCGGTTCCGACGAGGAATCGCTCTGTGCAATTCGTGCCGCCGTATTGGCTGCCGAGATCCAACGCGCCTCGATAACAGGTGATCGAGATCGCTGGCAGATGAAACGGAGCCGTGAATCCGTATACGCCCTAGCGGCGCTATTTCATAATCGCGATGGGCGACATGCCGACGTTGCCACCGTGCTCGAGTTGGGAAAGGCCGATGTCATAGAACAGGCGCTTAATGGTCGGAAATCACGACTGACTGACATCGGTGGCGCCTCAGATTCGCATGCCGGTGTGCAACTGGAGTTGGCGAATGCGTTGCCTCGTCTTATCGATCCTCTACGTGCATCCGAGAACCGAGTCGTCTCTATGCCGCCTCTTCCTGGTGCGGCACGTCCATCAAATAATTTTGACTTCTCCCTGTTGGTCGGACTCACTAAAGTTGAGGGTGTCTGGACTTCGATCCGCGTCCTCGGGTCATCAACTGTCACGTGGACATCTAGCACGGTCGCGGCGTCGTCTAGGGTCTGCGCGCTCTTGGATCGACTTACGGAAGTTCTGAGCCCGGACTTGTGCGGTGTATCGAATATAACGTGGGAAGAGCTCGGCCAGTTCCTTATCCCTCAAGAACTAATCGACTTGGGGGCAGGGTCACTATTGATTTCACCCGACCCTCGGTTGTGGTGTATTCCCTGGCCTGCACTCCCGTATCGGGAACGTTATCTGGTGGATATTGGACCGCTTGTTCTCACTCCCAGCCTCCTGTCACATGGTGCCCTCGTCCGAAGAGTATCGGCAACGCTTTTCGGTGAACGTGAATGCAAAATGTATCTGGACGATACCCTGTGCGGAAGCAGGTTGGAGCGAGAGGCGCTCCGTAAGTGGAGCGAGTTGCCCGGAACGCGGCCAGGTCTGCTCTACATCGCCGGCCATGCCGACTCACCCGAATCCGGACTCGGAACGGAGAAGATCGACATAGACACTCTCTCTGAGGGGCACCTGCCCGAGATAGTTGTCCTTAATGGCTGCTGGACCGGGGCAACACGGCCCGTGTACGGCAGGGATCCCTTCAGTCTTGCGGTTGGGTCTCTTGTCGGGGGCGCAAGACAAGCGATAGCCGGGTGCGGCAGTATCGGCAGCGAGGCTTCTGCATACGTGGGGGTCGAGTTACTGCAGCGGCTGTCTGAAGGACATGATGCGGCATCCGCATTGCGACTAGCACAGATCACCGTTAGGGAAAGATACCCCGAGGTCGGTCCGATGGATTGGGGAGGATTGATGACAATCGGTTGATAATTGAACCTTTCTCACTGGGATGACGAGCCTTATTCGTTTCTCGTGGGGGTTTGTTGCGGTGAGATGCCAGCTCGGTGAAAAACGTTGAGCTCCCGGGGGTAGTTCGGACAATCGGCGCCGCCTCGGTCCCCTGGTGGGGGCTCCGCCCGCTAAACGACGGTTGTGGCGGGCCCGGTGATCCGGATGGGACCCGCGAGATCGTCGGGTAACCGCCGAGCACGTCACATAACCCGCGAGCACGTCGCTTTAGCAGACGTGCTCGCGAGCCGGCCGCGTCACGACATGCGAGACGCCGTCCCACCATGCGGGATGCGCCGTCGAGGCGAAGCGGGGAGACGCACTCGGACGCCTTCGCAACAACCCTTCGGACGGAGGAGGATTCCTCCGAGCGGACCGCCACCACAACCTTCACGCCCCACATCTTCAAAACCACCCCCGAATAACCTTCAAGGGATCGGCCCCCGCGTCTCAGGGCGGTCGGGAGAGGTCCGGAGCACCGCCCATCAGCATCCCGGACGGCCTCCGCGCGCACCGCACCCATCCCGCATCCAATTCCTTCCCGCACCATCGCGCTGATCCCCGACCTTGGATTGCTGTTCCCGGTGAGAAAGATTCATTTTACTCAATCGAATTTTGCCGGCGGGTTATGACTGGGCATCGGGTGGTTTTGGTGCCCGTACGATCCCGGCACTGCCCTCGTACATGTCAGCCCGCCGGTGCGTCGGCCCGCGGGGCCGCGGGCGGCGCCGCCTTCCGGGAGTCGCCTTCGGACGGGAGCGAGGGCCGCGCCGCGGACGGGGGCGCGGGCAGCTCCTCGGACGGTGTCGTCTCCGGCAGCTTCTCGACGGCCCGGGCGAGGGCGTCGCCCAGCCCGTCGTACAGGTTGATGACGGCGTCCACGCCGGC
>CAUSGP010000190.1:0-4787 GCA_963531075.1 uncultured Actinomycetaceae bacterium
GCTCGAGCACACCGTCGAAAATCTCGTGCGGATGGTCGCAGAGACATTTCCGCATCCCCTGCCCTGGCGCGACGTCATGGAAAGGGCCGACCTCACCGACATCGCCAAGCGGCGGGTGCGCAATTGTTCCGGAGGGGAACAGCAGAGGGTGCGCTTGGCATTAGCTCTCTTACCCGATCCTAGCCTCATCATTTTGGACGAGCCGACCACGGGGATGGACGTGACTGCCCGACGCCGCTTCTGGAACTCGATGCACGCCGAAGCCGAGCGGGGCGCCACCATCGTCTTCGCCACGCATTACTTGGCGGAGGCTGAAATTTACGCCGATCGGACAATCATCATGCACCGGGGCAAGGTGGTAGCGGACGGTCCCACGAATGAAATACGCAGGAGCTTCGGAGCCCAGGTGGTCACCGGCAGATTTGCGACGTCGGAAGCGGCAAAAGCCGCCCACGCCGCGATCGGGGGCACGATCGAGCAAACCAGTGTTTCCGTGACGGGCAGCGATATTCTCGCCCTCAACCAGGCCATGCTCGATCTTCCGCACATCATCGGAATATCCGTTACCGACGTCTCGCTTGAAGAGGCCTTCGAAGAACTCACGGGGGAGTGAACATGCAATTCAAAGCGCTCTGTTCTCTTTATCGGCGGCAATTGGGCGTCGCCGTCTTCTATCTTCCTATCCTCGTCTTCACGATGTTCCTGCCCATCATGCTTTTCTTCATGTTCGGTGCCTTCCAGGAATACTCGGACACCCCCGCGGGAGACGGAAACTATGCGGCAAAGGCCATGATCGGCATGGGCGTCTACGGCGCGGGCATGGCTTCGGCGACGGTCGGCGCCCAGGTGGGAATCGAACGCGCGCAAGGATGGACGCGCCAGCTCGCGCTCACGCCCATTGAGCCGATGACGAACTTCGTCAACAAGCTTCTCCTGTCAGTGACCTCGGCCCTATTCAGTATCGTCGCCGTTTTTGCCGTCGGCTATTGGACCACCGCCGAGGGGCCAACACGCATGTGGGCTCTCTCCCCCGTTTTGATCCTCTTGTGTTCACTTTCAACGGCCGCCATGGGAATCATGGTCGGCTACCTTCTACGCAATGACGGCGCCTACGGCGTGATTCTGGGCGGTTTCGCCATTCTGGCCTTTTTCGGGGACAATTTCATACCTCTCGATTCCATGCCTTCCTTCTTCCGCAGCGTCGCTCCCTTCACCCCGCTGTACGGAATCACGATGATCGCCAGGTGGCCGCTGCTGAACGAATCATTCGAATGGACCTGGGCGGTAAACGTGGCATTCTGGACGATTCTCTTCGGCATCGTCTCGGTTCATCGGATGCGCAAAGACACGGCACGCAGATAAGACGGCACGCAGATAAGATCGACGAGTTCGAGCCGAAAGGACCCGCATCGAGAGGGCAGCGGCCCCCATCGACCCGAGGAAATGCCCCGGTACGCATTGATAAACTTATCCGCATGACGAGCACACAAGATTCGACCGGCTCCCAGATCCCCACGGAAGAACCGGTTTCCGATGATGCGCAAGGGCCATCCGATGCGCAAGGGCTAACCGGTAGCGAGGTGGCCGAACGCGTGCGTCAGGGCAAGGTCAATACGCTTCCACCACGATCGGGCCGCTCGACCGTTGATATCGTCCGCGCCAATGTCTTCACCCGGGTCAACGCCCTGCTCGGAGTGCTTTTTGTGCTCGTTATGTCTACCGGTTCGTGGGTCAACGGAGCGTTCGGCCTTCTCATCATCGCCAACTCCGCCATCGGCATCATCCAGGAGCTTCGGGCCAAGCGCACGCTCGATTCGCTCGCCGTCGTCGGGGAGGCCCATCCCACGGTCCGCAGAAACGGGAAAGAGAAGCAGATCGAACGCGACGAAGTCGTAGAGGACGACGTCATTATTATCGGTCCCGGCGAGCAAATCGTGGTCGACGGCGCCGTGGTCGAATCCGCTTATCTGGAGGTCGACGAATCGCTGTTGACCGGCGAATCCGATCCCATCGCCAAGAAACCGGGCGACGAAATCATGTCCGGTTCCTTCGTGGCTTCGGGAACCGGGGCGTACCGCGCGACGAAGGTTGGCGCCGACTCCTACGCCGCCAAGCTCACCGCCGAGGCCGCCAAATTCTCGCTCGTCCACTCCGAGCTGCAGTCGGGTATCGACAAAATCCTCAAGGCAATCACCTGGGTTCTCATCCCTCTGGGGATTTTAACCATCGTCAGCCAGACGCGCATCGGGCAGAACGATTGGCGCCAGATCATCATTAAGGTCACGGGAGCACTCGTCCCCATGATTCCCGAGGGCCTCATTCTCACGACGTCGGTGGCCTTCGCCCTCGGCGTCGTACGCTTGGGCATGCGCAAATGCCTGGTCAACGAGCTTCCGGCCATCGAGGGCCTGGCGAGGGTCGACGTCGTGTGCGCGGACAAAACCGGCACCCTGACGGAGAATGCCATGGCCTTCGGCGGCATCGAAACGATCGGCTCGCATTCACAAGACGAAGCTTTGGAGGCCCTTCGCCAGCTCGGGGCTGCAGATGATTCGCCCAATTCCTCTATGACGGCAATCATTGAGGGCGTCGGTAGCCCCGAAGCCGCCTGGGATGTCCGCGAACGCCAGCCGTTCACGAGCGCCAAGAAATGGTCCGGCATCAGCTTTGCCGTCGAAGGCGAATCGGGCGGCCGCAACATCGTACTGGGAGCGCCTGACATTCTCGCCCCCGGCTTCGCCCGCGCCCAGGAGATCGCTTCTACCGGGCTGCGCGTGCTACTTCTGGGTTATGCCGAGACGAACGTGACAGCCGCCAACGCCCCCGGAAGCGTTGATCCCGTTGCCTTGGTCATCCTCGAGCAGAAAGTACGGCCGGATGCCGCCGACACCCTGGAGTTCTTCCACAGCCAAGGCGTCCAAGTGAAGGTGATCTCGGGTGACAACGCCGACTCGGTGGGGGCCGTCACCCGCTCTCTCGGCATGGATTCGGGCCAACCCGTCGACGCGCGAACGATTCTAGAGGCCGATTTCGACGAGGTCGTCAACGACCGTCAGGTTTTCGGTCGCGTGACGCCGCAGCAGAAGCGAGCGATGGTTTCGGCACTCCAAAACGCAGGACACACGGTCGCGATGACCGGCGACGGCGTCAACGACGTCCTCGCCCTCAAGGACGCAGACCTTGGAGTGGCGATGGGATCGGGGACGGCCGCGACCCGTTCAGTCGCCAAGATCGTGCTGCTTGACGACAAGTTCGCCACTCTTCCCTATGTCGTTCGCGAGGGCCGACGCGTGCTCGGCAATATCGAGCGCGTGGCGAATCTCTTCCTGACGAAAACGATCTATTCGGCGATCATCGCCATGTTGACAGTGATCTTCGCCGTTGAAGCTCCTTTCCAGCCTATCCACGTGACGATCACGGGCTGGTTCACCATCGGCGTGCCGGCTTTTATTCTCTCGCTTCCTCCCAACAACGAGCGGGCCAGACCAGGCTTCGTTCGTCGAGTACTCGGCTTCGGCTTCCCCGCCGGAGCATTGGTTGCTATTCCATCCTTCATCGCCTATACGATCGCTTTGCGATCCGCGACTCAAGGGCAAGCCTCGACTGCGGCTCTGCTCGCCCTGATCGTCTCTTCAACATGGGTGCTGGCAATCGTCGCTCGCCCCTACGAATGGTAGAAGATCGCCCTGATTGTCTTGCCGCTCGTTGGATACGGCCTGATCTTCAGCGTCCCGGCCCTCCAGAAAGTCTTTTTGCTCGATTCCTCGAACTTGTCGGTCATGGCTCTTGCTGCGGCAGCCGGTGGATGCGGCGCTGTCGCCTTGGAAATATTGTGGTGGTTCACCCCTGGCCGCCCCGCCTACTGGACGCCGAAGGCCGAGCGCGAGGCCGCTGCCGCACAGCGCCGGATCGAGCGCGATGCGCTGCGGCAAGAACGGGCGCAACGGCAAGAAAGCACGCCGAGGGAAGAACACGCGCAAAAGGTCTGAGGGACGAGCGGGCGCAGAGGACCTGAAGGACAAGATGCCGGGCCCGAGCGGATCCGTGAACTTGAGGGAACGTCAGGGCCAGCGAAATGGCGCCAACTTCCACGAGCGACCCGCGGGCCGAGAGCGGGATGCCCCTGCGGCGGCATTCTCCGAGGGAACGGCCCTGCAAAAGAGCGTCAGGAATGTCCGAAGCAGCGGGCCGAGGCGACTGCAGGTTAAGCTGAGTCCCGCGGGCCTAGGCCAGGTCTAGGAAAGCAACGCCGGGGCTGAGGAAGGCGACGTCCAGGCCAGGTTTGTTTGCCGCCAACACGGTCCTAGCTTTGTCGGCTGTTCTCCTCAGCCCCCTGTTCTTGCCTCTGGCGCTCTCGCCTCAGGCTCTTTTTTGTCTCCGCCGCCCTTTTTTCGCACGTTTCGCATAGCTCCCAAGCCGAGAAGAAGGAACCACAGGCCGACCATGACGGGGCCGCATATGAGAGCAAGAGCCTGCCTACGGGCACTGGGACTCGAATCGCCGCGAATCGAGATCTCCTGTATCTCCCGATAGTGAATGAGAGCGTAAACGGCGGTGAAAGCGAGACCGAGGGCTCCTGCGAACAGCATTGCCGACATGATGGCGTCACGTCGATTCGCCTTCCGCACCAGGGCAAAGCAACCTATGACGGAAGCGATGATGAGCGACGTCGCCCCCAAGGCAACGGTCTTGACATTGAGGAATCCGGCGCCCGCCGCCACAAATCCGGGAATGCCGACTATGACGGCGACAATGGACAAGACCAAGCGGGGCCAGCCTGCCCTTTG
>CAUSGP010000191.1:0-4778 GCA_963531075.1 uncultured Actinomycetaceae bacterium
CATCGCCAATTCCATGGATGTGGAGGGGATTCGCGAGGCCATTGGTGCCGATACGCTCGGATACATTTCGCTCGACGGGATGGTTCGAGCGACGCGGCAGAATCGGGGTGACCTGTGTACGGCTTGTTTCACGGGGAAATACCCGATCGACGTCGCGAGCGTCGCCGCGTCTTCGGGCTCTGACATTCTGGGTGAGCTTGCCTATGCCGAGGCTGAAGCTTCGAAGGAATTCGGTGTGGACGGGGCTCACGCGAGAGCTAGCACCCCCGCGAGGGTGGGGAGTGACAAGGCATTGGAGGAACGTTGAAAGAACGAGCATCGGCTTACGAGAAGGCGGGGGTAGACACGGCGGCGGGCGATCGCGCCGTCGAACTCATGAAGGCCGCAGTGGGGCGCACGCTGGGTGGCGATGTCCTCGGCGGCGTGGGCGGCTTTGCCGGAATGGTAGACGTGTCCGCCCTACGGAAGTACCGGCGGCCATTGCTGGCGACTTCTACCGACGGTGTGGGCACGAAGATTGCCATTGCGCGAGAGCTTGACGTCCACGAGACGATCGGTCAGGACCTCGTCGGCATGGTTGTTGACGACATCGCCGTGGTTGGGGCGCGCCCGCTCCTCATGACGGATTACATTGCGTGTGGACAAGTGGTTCCGGAGAGGATCGCCGATATCGTGCGCGGCGTCGCCCAGGCCTGCGAACAGGTTGCCGTTCCGCTTCTGGGCGGTGAGACGGCTGAACATCCGGGCCTCATGGCTCCCGAGGAATACGATCTGGCGGGCGCCGCCACCGGCGTGGTCGAGGCCGACGCCGTGCTCGGGGCAGAGCGCGTCGAAAACGGCGACGTTGTCCTGGCGATCGCATCGAGCGGGCTGCACTCCAACGGGTACTCGCTCGTGCGGAAAATCGTCGCCGAATCAGGGTGGGCCTTCGATCGAGACGTGCCCGAGTTTGGCCGCACGCTGGGCGAGGAACTGTTGGAGCCCACCCGTCTCTACTCGCCGCTGTGCTTGCAGGTTTCTGGAAAGGTACACGCGTTTTCGCACGTGACAGGCGGTGGACTTGCGGCGAATTTAGCGCGGGTTATCCCCGCCGGATTAAGCGCCAGCATCGACCGCTCCTCCATCGAGGTTCCCCCTGTTTTTGTGGTATTGCGCGAGTTGGGAGACATAGCGTGGGAGGACCTTGAGGACACCCTGAACATGGGGGTTGGGATGGTCGCCGTACTCGCCCAGGCTGAGGTCGACGCCGTCGTCGAGGCGAGTGTGGCGTACGGATACGCAGCCTGGCCGATTGGGAGAGTGAGTGCGAGCACTGATGCACGGTCCGTGGACTCCTTCAGCGTAGGCTCACACCCGGCCCCCGGCTTGCCGAGTTCTATCGCTTCGGAGCGCGTCATCGGCGGAACGAAGGGCGTGCGTGCCGGAACCGTGCGGGTTTTCGGGGATTACCGATAGAGGCAGTTGCGCGGGCGAGTTCTATGGCCCCGCCCGCGCTTTCGATCGCTCTCGTCAGCGCGATGACTTCCAGTCGTCCTCGTCCCACTCGTCCGTGGCGGGCGGGACGTCGTACTTGTCGTAGTCGTCGGCCTGCTCGTCGTCGCCTTTCGAGGACGCCTTGAGCTCGCGCTCCAGGGCCTCGTAATCGGTATCCGGGGTGAAATACTTGAGATCTCTAGCTACCTTGCGCTGTTTAGCCTTCTGACGGCCGCGCCCCATGGCTCGACCCCCTTCATCTCATCGCGGGGCAAGCTCAATGGCGCCCCAATGGTTTACTCATCCGTTCGCGTTCTATAGCTTAGCGCCCCTGAGCGCGCCAATGCCACGTCTAACGCGTGCAATTGCCCTCAACTGCGGCGTCGCGCCCTTCGGCGGCGCACGATTTTGAGTGCGAGAAGGCCGACGACCACCGCGGTAGTTCCGCCGACAATCGCCAAAGCGCGTCTATCTCCCCGCTTGGCGTCGGCCACCACGTCCTTAACCGCATCAGCGGCAATGGAGGCTTTAACTTTGACCTGTTCCTTGGCGTCTTCGGCGAGTGCCGAAGGGCTTAGCCGTGCGGCTAGCTCGTTGACCGTGACCGTCATCGACTCCCGAGTCGCCGCAAGATTGGCCTCGATCTGCTCGATGCTCTTGTCGTCTTCGTTTTGTTTAGGGGTCAATTTTTCAATCCATTCTTGAAAGCGGCGACGTCTTTGCCGAAGCCCTTGCCGGGGGAGACCTTATAGGCTTGAGACGCCTTGAACTTCTTCGCTCCCAGGAGAGCGAAGAACCCCGCGACCAGCACCAGCACGACCGTGACGGTGAGGAAGCCAGCCCACATCGGGAGCCATATCGCCAGAACTAACGCGAGAGTGACGAAGAGCATTCCCGTTGCGTAGAGGCCGATGAATGCGGCAATGCCCAGGTGGACCCCGCCGATTCCCAGGTTTTTGACCTTGGCTTTCAGATTCGCCTGAGCGTACTCGAGTTCTCCGCGTACCAGGGTCGAGGCCTGCGAGGACAGGTCTGCGACGAGAGAACCGATGGTCTGCTTATCAGTCGTGGCCTGTTGGTTCGGCTGGTCCGCGGTGGATTGTGGCCCACCAGCGCCGCCGGATTGGCCCGCTGAATCTCGGGACTGCGTGGCAGAATTGCCGGATTGGCTGGCGGAGTTGCCCGGTGGCCTCCCGGCGCCATCGCCAGAAGGGCGGGAAGCCGCCGAGGCGGCATCGCCAAGACCGACGCCTGGAGCAGCCGTCGCCGGAGCGTCGCCCCGGCCGCGCATCCGCTCTTTGAGCCTCGTATACTCGGCCTGCGCGCGTGCTCGCAACGCTTCTTCTTGCGTATTGGGATTGTCCACCCTTATTCCCCTTCGTATCGCGGCGGTCGACAATGCACAACTATTCTCACCCACGAAAGAGAAAAAGGCGAAGCCCACGCACCGTTTTACTCCCCGTCGACAGGTTGAGGTTCGTTATCAGCGATACTCTTTGGGCTTGCGCGATCCCTCTATTCGTCACGAAAATTGATCTATGGCTAACATTTCTTTTCATGGCGATCCAGCTACCACTATCGGTGAACTACCTTCCGTCGGTTCGCTTGCTCCTTCCTTCTCGCTCACCGCGGGCGACCTTTCCGACCTGACGAATGACACGCTGGCGGGCAAGCGTATCGTGCTCAACATCTTCCCGAGCATCGACACCGGTGTATGCGCTGCGTCGGTTCGCGAGTTCAACAAACGTGCCGCCTCCCTCGACAATACCGCGGTCGTTTGCGTCTCGGCCGACCTTCCTTTCGCCTCCAGCCGCTTCTGTGCCGCGGAGGGGATCGAGAACGTTCTGGTCGGTTCCTCCTTCCGCTCGAGTTTCGGCAGGGATTACGGCGTCACCCTGGTCGATACGCCGCTTGCGGGTCTGCTTGCGCGCGCCGTCATCGTGCTTGATGTCGATGGAACGGTTCTCTATGAGGAACTTGTTTCCGAAATCGGCAACGAGCCCGATTACGACGCCGCTGTCGCCGCTCTGTGACCAAGCCGCCGGCGGCGGGCCGCACGCGCTAATTGTCGCCGCGTGCGGCTGCTGCCAAGCGCTGCCCGCCCCCGGGCGTTACCGTTCGCTTCCATGGGTGACGGCGAAAGATGAAGCGGCGTTGCACCGCGAAACTCACGGCGAATCCGGCAAGGTCCGTGATGGTCTTCGCCAACCACATCGGCACATACAGAAGGCTGAGGGCTTCGACGCCGACGTACGTCACGCCCGCGAGGATCACTGCGAGCAGGGTGTACTGCCCGACCTGGTTCCACGTTCTGTCGGTTGAATGGTCGCGGAAGACTCCCAGTTTGTTGAGTGCGAAGTTGACGGTTCCCGATATCAGACGCGAAGCTGCCACGGCCGCCAAAAGATTGAAATGGACGGCCAGAGCGAGGAAGACGATCAGCTCGAGGGCCCAGCACAAGACGCCTGCCCCGGCAAAAGCCGCGAGGGGGCGAAACACGCGCCACGAATCCCGAAAAGGGCGGAAGTGCGAGCCGGAATTCGCGTCAATGTACACCGTTTCGATGGGCACTTGAAGGATTTCCCGCTTCGCGTCCGCAGCTGCAAGGAGAGCGTTGATCTCCCACTCGAAGCGGTCGCCGGGAACATCGAGCAGTTCTTTGAGCTGGTCGGGGCCGTATCCGCGGAGTCCCGTTTGCGTGTCGGTGATCTTCTCTCCTGACGCCAGCTTAAAGAACTGCGTGCTCATCGCATTGCCGAAACGCGAGCGTGCCGGGACTTTGCCGGCGAATGCGCGCGTGCCTAGAACCAGTGCCCCCGGATTCTGACGAACGGCCCGCGCCACCTTGGCGATGTCACTTGGCCGATGTTGACCGTCCGAATCTGCGCACACCACTTCTTGACCGGGGGCGTTGTCTAGGCACCACCTGAAGGCCATGCGCAAGGCGAAACCTTTGCCCCGATTCTTGCCGTATCCGATCACTCGGGCGCCGCTGGCGCGCGCCTCCTGGAAGAAAGGGGAGTAGCCGGGGCCAGATCCGTCGTCTACCACCAGGATTTGCGCGTCCGGGATCTCCCTGCGGATATCGCACACGAGGTCGGGAAGCCTGCGATCTGGTTCGAGCGCCGGAATGACGACGATCATGACAGCTTCTCCACATAGAGGATGTCCGACGTTCCGCGTTCACCGCCGTTGGAGGGCTCGTTGATGACCTCGCCGTTGAAGTACATGGTCGAGGAGCCGCCGCCGTCGTGGTTGTAGGCGGTGACGCAGCCCTGCTCGAGCATACTCTTGGCGGCTTCCGT
>CAUSGP010000192.1:0-4777 GCA_963531075.1 uncultured Actinomycetaceae bacterium
GACGGGGAGTATCCCCGACAGGCAGTGCAGCAGGGTCGATTTGCCCGAGCCAGAGGGGCCCATAACGGCCACCGCCTGACCCGAGGCGATAGTGACGTCCACGCCGGCGAGGGCTTTGACGACGCCGAAGTTCTTTACTAAATTCCGCCCGGTCAGGGCCATCTGTGTTGCGTCCATGTCTCCATTACATGCCGAGCTCAAAAGTTCCACCATGGTGCTGCGTATGAAGCCGTGGTAGAGCCAGCTCTACTTTTTCGCACACGCACCTCGTGCAGATGCGCGGAACGCCGGGTGTCAGGCGTGTGAAATGGCCAGATGGCAGGCCTACGAAATGCTCAGTGGCGGATTGCGGATGCCCGAACGGCGGATCGCAGACCCACGGGTAGCTCGGGTAGGCGCACGAAATGCCCGACGGTAGCGGTAGGGTGTCCGTATGGAAAACGACCGAACGGTGCGAGTGCGAAAGATCCTCACGCGCTTGGTTTTTTCCGTCGCCGTCTTCCTATTCGCGATACTCATCCTCCTCCTACCTTTTGCGGTGGGCATCCTCGCCGCGATCGAAGCAACACCGACGGCTTTCTTGATCTATGTGGCAGTGCTGTGCTCTGGCGCCCTTTTGACGGTTTTGTATTTCGTCGTCGTGCGCATTCGGGCCACGGAAAAGGCGATCGGCGACATCTACGCGCACGTCGATCCCGCCGAGGTTGCGGAATTGACTGAGTCACGGCGTGAAATCGTCGCGGCCTTCGAGATTGAACGTCGCCGCATCGAACGCGATTTGCACGACGGAGCCCAGCAATACCTCGTCACCGCCTCCTTAGACATTGGCGAGGCGGACTTGCTTCTGGATTCGGCGATCGTCGACGGGCGGGTCATTCCCGACAAAATGGCGGAGGTCCGCGGGCTCTTGTCCAAAGCTCAGGATGACGCCGAGGCGGCCTTGCGTTCTTTGAGGGCGACCGTGGCCGGGATACACCCCAAAGTGCTTTCCGATCTCGGGCTGGAGGCGGCAGTGCGCTCGGTTGCCGCATCGTCGCCCGTCAAGGCGGAGGTTTTCGTTCCCCATCGCCTTCCCGCCCTTCCCGAGGGGGTTATCGCCGCCGCGTATTTCCTCGTTTCCGAAGGCCTGACGAATGTCGCGAAATACGCGCCCGCAGCACGCGTGTCTATTTTGCTCGCGGCAGATGAAAGCCTCCATGTTACCGTCAGCGACGACGGTCCGGGCGGTGCCAGTATCCAACCGGATCGGGGCCTTTCAGGCATGCGTGAGCGATTGGCAGCCTTCGGCGGTGTTCTGGATCTTGTCAGTCCCATTGGCGGACCGACCACACTGTCGGGGCGGATTCCGCTGCTTTTGCGGCGCGGCGAATTCAGCGTCATGCGGGCCGAAAGCGCCGAAGCGAGTGCGAAAGTGCCAACGAAAGTGCGGGGGCAAATCAACGAAAGTGCGGGGGCAAATCAACGAAAGTGCGAGGGCAAATCAACGTGAAAAGGAGTAGGGAATGAAGCTTGTGATTGCCGACGATTCGGCGCTGTTTCGGGAGGGCATGGCGGGTCTATTGGTTCGGCAAGACAACGAGATCCTAGCCGAGGCCGCCGACGCCGACGACCTCGTGGAGGCCGTCGTTCGGGTTCGCCCCGATGTCGTCATCACCGACGTGCGCATGCCCCCGGGGATGTCAGACGACGGCCTGAGAGCGGCCGTGCGAATACGAGAGCGGGAGCCGGACATCGGAATCATGGTGCTTTCTCAGTATGTCGCTCCCGCCTACGCCGCTGAGCTCTTCGAACCGAGCGCACCGACCGACGGGGTCGGCGGTCTCGGATATCTCCTCAAGGACAGGGTGGCGCGAGTGGCCGATTTCATGCGGTCGTTGAAAGTGGTGGAGGCCGGAGGCGTGGTCGTCGACCCCGAGGTGGCAAGTTCGCTCGTCAAAGGGCGCTCCTCGTGGCTGCGTGGTTTGACCGCTCGCGAGAGCGAAGTTCTCCAGCTTATGGCGCAGGGCCTGTCCAACCATCAAATATGTGAGCGCATGTTCCTTTCTTCCGCTGCGGTGTCCAAACACGTCGCCAATGTCTTCGCTAAGCTCGGCATGCTTCCGGGAGAGGAAAACCGGAGGGTGCGGGCCGTGCTGGCTTATCTCACGGAAAAGCAAGGTTGAGAAGTACGTCCGTTCCTCACGCAAGCGCCCGATGTGGAGCGGATGAACTAACGATCCGGCTGGCCGGGCTGGTACGTTGAACCCAAAAGCGATAAGGTGTGCCTCACCGCGACGAACGACCCCAGGAGGACCGGATGAAGCCATTGGTAAGTTCTGAGATCGGCCGTCTCGACCAGGTGTTGCTGCACCGGCCTGGCAAGGAGATGCTGAGGCTCACTCCGTCCAACAAAGACGATCTGCTCTTTGACGACGTCCTGTGGCTGGATCGCGCCCAAGATGAGCACGACGCATTTGCCGAGACTCTCCGCTCACGTGGAGTCGAAGTGCTCTATTTGGCCGAGCTGCTCGCCGAGGCGCTCGCGAACCGTGATGCTCGCAGCCGGGTGCTCGACGTCGTCGTGACCGAAGAAGCCTGCGGTGCGGGCATCGAGGACGCCGTTCGGTCCTATGCTGATTCGCTGTCGGACGGCGATCTCGCCGAGCTGCTCATCGCGGGCGTGACGAAGGCCGAACTCCAAAGTCATGTCGACGTGCGCGATTCTTTGACCCTTCGCACCCTTGAATATGACGAATGTCTTCTGGCCCCGCTTCCCAATCACCTCTTTACGCGTGATACCTCCTCGTGGATCTACGGCGGTGTCTCCATCAACCCCCTGTGCCGTCCGGCGCGAGTGCGCGAAAGCGTCAACGAAGAAGCCATCTATCTGCACCATCCGCGCTTTGCCGAAGCCGATTTCACCGTCTTGGGAGATGGCGTGGGCTCGGGTTTTGCCTCCGGCGAAGGCGGGGACGTTCTGGTCATCGGGAACCGTTCGGTACTCGTGGGATTGAGTGAAAGGACTACGCCGCAAGGAGTCGAGAGGCTCGCCCTTCAGCTCTTCGACAAGGGCGAGGTTGAACGCGTCATCGCCCTCGAGATGCCCAAGGCTCGCGCGCAGATGCACCTGGACACCGTGATGACGATGGCCGACGAAGGAACATTCGTTAAGTATGCGGGCCTGGGCATGCTTCGCTCGTATACGATTCGACCGGGTGATGTCGGGCACCCCTTGAGCATTCAAACGAATGCCCCGGAGCGGATGCACGACGTCATTGCCGAGGCCCTCGGACTGGATTCTTTGCGTATTTTGACCGCGCCGCAAGATTCTTTGGCGGCGGAGCGCGAGCAGTGGAACGACGGCGCTAATGTGCTCGCGGTGGCGCCCGGGGTTGTTGTGGTTTATGAGAGAAACACTGCAACCAACGAGTACCTGTCGAGCCAGGGCATTGAGGTTCTGCCCATTCCCGGAGACGAATTGGGACGTGGACGTGGAGGCCCGCGCTGCATGAGCTGCCCGATAGTGCGCTCTGAATTTTAGGCTTCCGCCGCGTATTCCTTTGCTTTCTTCTTTCCATTTCCTTCGTCTTCGATTTTTCCTCCCAAAAGGAGTTGAAACTGGAGTGAAATAGGCGTTTGCTATGTATGCAGACATTGCAACAACACAGTGCTCACGAAGGAGTGGATTAATGGCGAAAATCGTCAACTCGTGGAACGACTTCGATCCTCTCAAGCGGGTAATCCTGGGGCGCGCCGACAATTCGGTGATTCCGCCCGAGGAGCCGGCAACTTCCGAGAAGGTCCCGATCGATTCCGAAATGCGCGGCATGTGGGGGCCGCGCCCAACCGAAACGGTAGAAAAGGCCAACGCCCAGCTCGACAACTTGGCAAAAGTGCTCGAAGATCACGGGGTCGTCGTCGACAGGCCGACGCCTCTGCAGTGGAATCAGGCGATCATCACGCCCGACTTCCGCACCGACTCCGGTTTCACGCAGATGCCTCCTCGTGACATTCTGCTCACCGTCGGCAACGAGATCATGGCTTCGGCCAACTCTTTCCGGTGCCGCTACTTTGAGTACCTGGCCTACTGGGACCTTATGGGCCAATATTTCGAAGAGGACCCTGAATTCAAGTGGACTCAGGCCCCACGCCCGCGACTGACGGACAAGTCCTACAAGCACAATTATTACGACGAGCGGATAACGATCGAGGAGCGCCTGGAGCGCACGGCCGCCAAAGACTTCGTCACGACGGAGGTTGAGCCGATGTGGGACGCGGCCGACGTCATGCGCTTGGGCAAAGACCTGTTCATCCAGCACGGCCTGACCACGAATCGCAAGGCGATGGAGTGGTTCAAGCGCTACTACCCGGACCTGCGGGTGCACGCTGTGAACTTCCCCGGCGATCCCTACCCGATCCACATTGACGCGACCTTCGTGCCGCTGCGGCCCGGCCTCATCATCAACAACCCGCAGCGCCGCCTGCCCGAGGAACAGCGCAAGATCTTCGAGGCCAATGACTGGCAGATCGTCGACGCCGCGCAGCCGGCCCACGAGACCCCACCGCCGCTGTGCTACTCCTCCGTCTGGCTGTCGATGAACTGCCTCGTCCTCGATCACAAGACGGTGATCTGCGAGGCGTCCGAGGTCCATCAGATGGAGCAGATGGACAAGCTGGGAATGAACGTCATTCCGGTTGCGTTCCGCGACGCCTACCCCTTCGGCGGCGGCTTGCACTGCGCCACCGCCGACGTCTACCGCGAAGGCGGCAAGGAAGACTACTTCCCCAACCAGGTGGA
>CAUSGP010000193.1:0-4773 GCA_963531075.1 uncultured Actinomycetaceae bacterium
ACGTCAACCGCGGCCAGTCCTCCAACGACACCTTCCCCACGGCCATGCACATCGCGGTGGTGTGCGAACTGGCGGCTATGTATCCCAAGGTCCGCCGTCTTCGCGACACCCTTGACGCGAAGGCCAAGGAATATGACGACGTCGTCATGGTCGGCCGCACACATTTGCAGGACGCCACGCCGATTCGCCTTGGCCAGGTCTTCTCCGGGTGGGTCGCCCAAATCGACTTCGCCATCGACTGCATCCGCTACTCGGACTCGCGAGCGCGTGAGCTGGCGATCGGAGGGACCGCCGTTGGCACGGGGCTCAACGCCCATCCTCGATTCGGCGAGCTGACCGCTGAGAAAATCAGCGAGGAGACGGGAATCGAATTCACGCAGGCCGCTAATCTCTTCGCGGCCCTCGGCGCACACGATGCCCTTGTGCAGGTCTCGGGGTCACTGCGTGTTCTGGCCGATGCGCTCATGAAGATCGCCAACGACGTTCGCTGGTACGCCTCAGGCCCGCGCAACGGCATCGGTGAACTGTTGATCCCCGAAAATGAGCCCGGGTCTTCAATCATGCCGGGGAAAGTCAACCCGACCCAATGCGAGGCGATGACGATGGTCGCCACCAAGGTATTCGGCAATGACGCCACTGTGGGCTTCGCCGGATCGCAGGGCAACTTCCAGCTCAACGTATTCAAACCGGTCATGGCGTGGGCGATCCTCGAGTCTATCCAACTCATCGGCGATGCATGCGTCAGCTTCGATTCACATTGCGCATACGGGATTGAGCCGAACCGCGAGAAGATCGAGGAGAATCTGGATAAGAACCTTATGCAGGTCACCGCACTCAACCGCCACATCGGCTACGACAAAGCCTCGAAAATCGCGAAGAATGCCCACAAGAAGGGCCTTTCGCTCCGCGAATCGGCTATCGAGCTCGGGTTCCTCACGGACGAAGAATTCGACGCGTGGGTTGTTCCTGCGGATATGACGCATCCCAGCGCCGCCAAGTGATTTCTCCGCCTCGTTCGACAGGTGCGGAAACTGCTCGGCGGGAGTAGTTTTGCCGCGGCATTTTTTTCCGTCTTGTCCGGAGGGGGATGTTTCGGTGGAATGTGCTGGCCTTTGCCGGGCGGCGGGCTGGTGGGCAGCGCAAACGCCCGGTGAGAACCGAATGGCCAATGCACGGAGCTGCACGGCATATCGGCTATTGGCCATTCGGCACGGCCCGTCGGAGGGTTGGCCCCGCACGTTGGCCATTTGGCTCCGCGCATTGGCAGGTCGGCGGATAGATCTCGTTCCTCGAGCCAAGTAAACCAGAGTTGGCTCCGCGCATTGGCAGGTTGGCGCCGCGCTAATCGCACACCGTGATCGGCACACCGCTGGAGCGCAGCTCCGACAAGGATTCTTCGGGGATGTCGGCGGTCGTAAGAAGGTCGCTGAGGTCTTCGAATTTTCCGAACCTGTGGACCGACAAGCGGGTCAGCTTCCGCGGTGTGGCGGGGAGTATGGCTCGTGTAGACGATTGCAGTATGTTCCGTTTGAGTTCCGCGTCGGAGGGGTCAACGCATGTCAAACCGTTGGTCACAGAGGCTGCACATGCTCCGAGAATGGCGACGTCGGCGCGGAAATCCCTGACCACGTCGATTACTGGGCTTTTGAGCATCGCGAGTGAACCCGTCTCGACCGCACCGCCCGGCACTACCACGCGCACGCCTGGAACCTCAGCCATCGCGACCGCGGCGCGCAATCCGAGGGCGAGGACCGTGATGTCTCGGCCGGCCAGATTTTCGGCAACGAGGTCGCATGTGGTCCCATTGTCGAGGATGACGCTTTCGCCGTCATCGATCATGCGTGCCGTTGTCTTTGCCAGAACACGTTTCGCCTCCGTGTCTTGACTCTTGCGAAGAACGAACGGGTGCTCGGCTCCACGCTTGGGTGCGCGCAATGCGCCTCCATGGATACGGGTGACGAGGCCTTTGCGGGACAGCTCCGTCAGATCCCGTCGGATGGTCACCGCCGAGGCTCCGGTTAGCCGAGCGAGAGCCGAAACGGTCACTGCTTCGGAACCGTTCAACGCTCGGATAATCGTTCTCTGCCTATCCGAAACGGCCGATCGACTTTCCATTTTTCCCCAACTTTCGGCCTATTCAAGGTATGGGCTCACACGTCAAAACAATCTGCGAGCGGATTTAAACTAATTGATGTTGCATGCGTGAAGCGATCGTTTTCATTTCCAATGATCATACACATCGATCGTTTTGGTCGGTAGGCTTTCCCCGAAAGGATTTTTCCAAGAGTACGTTAATCGTCAACTACGAATGGAGAGCTCGTGTTCAGCATTGTTTCTCACCTGTACCGTGCATGGTTCGAACGCGTGACATCCACGCTCGACCTGAAGACGGAAACCCGCGAAGGCTATCTGCGGGGCGTCGTTGAGGATTTCACTCCGCACATCGTCGCCGCCTAGGCCACTAGAAGGCAAGTAGCCTTTCCGCGACGGCGAGCTGGCTGATCAGCCTCGAGGGGCGGATCAGGGCGGCTCACGCGGTTCGAGTATAAAAAGGGCGGGGGTCGGCTAAGCCGACCCCCGCCCCGGCACGAATCAGCCTTGCGCGAGGCGCGCTGCCATATCTTCGGCGCGGTCCACCAACGCCTTCATGCGAGTTGAATCGTGCTGCTCACCCAAAGCGTTGCAACGAGCTGCGAGGCTCGCGGAGTCGTTGAGGATCTTGCCAGTGTAATCGACGACTCCCTCCGATATTCCCGGCACCAGAGCTGCAACATCTTCGGGAAGAGTCATCGTCTCGGCGGTCATCTTCCACATCGACAGGACCTGGCTCGGAATGCCCAGCATCGAGCTGGCCTGATCGATGTTCCATACCGTGTTGCTGGCCAAACGGCGGAAAGCGGCCGTCTGCTCTTCCATCTCGTAGAGACCCTGGCGCAGGGTTTTGGTCAGCATCCAAATCGCCTCGACGGATTCGCGGGAATTATCGCCGTTGTCGATAAGCTCGGCGATGAAGGTGGCCAACATCGTTGTGTGCATTCGGGCGAGTGCCACGCGGAAGCGAGTGCGGGCGCTCGTCTTTTCCAGTTCGCGCAAGGACTCGACCAAGCGGGTTAAGGTTGAGGCGACAATGCTCTGCATGGAGGTCCACACCTGAAGCGGCTCAATGAGCGGTTGCATCGAAGCGCCGTGAGAAGAGATCGTCTCGATCGTTTCCGGTTTGACCGTCGCATTGGACAGGCGACCTTCGATCTCGTCCGACACGCGGCGTAGCTCACTGGAAAGCTCGGCGAGGTCCTTTTGCTCGTTGACCCAAACGGCGAGTTCGTTGTAGATGCCCTCGATCGTGTCGAGAGCCTCACGCAAGACTCCTTGGGCTGCAGGCCTTTGGGGAAAGCCCGCGGAAAGCTCTTCACGCTTGGCGACCTCGGCGGGAAGCAGCGCATTCTGAAAGTCTTCGTAGCTGTTAAAGCCCAGTTCCGCCAGCTTTTCTGCAGCTTTCTGGACCCCGGAGGCTGCGGCTTCGCGGCGGGTGGCGCCGCCGTCTTTCAGGCCGGTTTCGAAGGCGTAGACTTCACGGTACAGGTTATTCGTGGTTGCGTAGAAATCGTCGCATACCGGCTTGGTACGAATTGAGAGATAACGATTGCCGGGAAGTGGGGTGATGGTGGCAAAGACGTCGTATTCGGATCCGTTTGCCGCCAAATTTCGCACATACGCAGCAAAAGGCTCCCCTTTGCGCACGGTGTCCCACAGGAGCTTGAAAGCCGCTCCTGGCATCTCGGGATGCCGAATGATGTTGTGGGGTGATGCCATGAGCTCGTCATGAGAGTAATAGGAAAGTCGAACGAAAACCTCGTTCGACGATTCGATGACGCCCTTTGAGTCAGTTACGGAAAAAAACAGCTCATCAATGCCGAACGAGTGCACGGCGCCGGTTGGAACGACATATTTCGCCATGTAATAGGCTCCTTTAGGTGCGCGATGAAACGGAGCTGCCTAAACGGTGCGATCAGGTGCGCGATCTGCAACTTGAGCTCCGTTACGGTACTTAATACGTGTCGATCTTACCAGGTGTCAGGCATTCAGGCTCGCCCCACGGTAGGATTTTTCTCTCGCGACGCTAGGTCTCGGATGGGAATTGCGGAAAGTCGATTGATGAACGTGAGAAAAGGATGCGGGGTCTATCTTTTGACGCACGTAAAACCTAGAATCGACACGGATATGGTGTAGACGCGATATCAGGGGTCAATATGGGGCGACCGATGGCTTTCGAAATCGAATCCGTCGTTCGTGCTGCCCGAGAGGCGTTCTGGCGTCGCGGATATGAGGCGACCTCGATTTCCGAGATCGAAGAGGCGACGGGAATCGCACGATCAAGCATCTATCACGTTTTTGGGTCCAAACGGGGTCTGTTTATCGCTTCGCTTCGCAGCTACATCAACGAGGTCCTCACGCCCGATCTCGAACCTTTGAGGAACCGGGCGGGGCGCGAAACGATCATCGGCTACATGGAAACTCTTCGCTCGGCGATTCTCTCCGGGAGGTCTTTTGTCGCTGTTCACGGAAGTATGCTCATTAACGTTTCGTCGGGGCGCTCGGGCGGGGATCCCGACGTCGCCAATGTGGTCAGAGATTTTCTCGACGAACAGCTGTGTATGCTGCGCAGGGGGATTCGAGCGCGTTTTCCCGGTATGGAAGCCGCAGAATCGCAAAGTCTTGCGCAAACCTTGCAGGCGCTTGTCATCTCCGCTCTGACGCTTGTGCGGCTCGACC
>CAUSGP010000194.1:0-4697 GCA_963531075.1 uncultured Actinomycetaceae bacterium
GGAGTCATGAATCACTTGCCGTTGCAGATTCGACAGGTCGACGACGTCGTGGTCGATCACCCCTATCGTTCCGACGCCCGCGGCCGCCAGATATAAGAGCGCCGGCGAACCCAAGCCTCCGGCCCCAACGACAAGCACGCGTGAGGCCGCTACACGCGCCTGGCCCTCCTCACCGTGCAGAAGAATCTGGCGCGAGTATCGCGTGCGCTGAGCGTCATCGAGAGCGCCACTCGGCTCGACTATGGGGCGAAGGTTCATACGGACATGTTAGCGCCGAGGGCCACGGCACTAACCAAGAGGAGTTCCAAACGACCAAGACGCAGCTCCAAACGACCAAGAGGAAGTTCCAAACGAACATCTGGATATCCATAAGCTGGACCGCGAGAGGGGGCGCATCCACTACACTCGATGCACATGAGGATAGCCGTCATCACCGTCTCCGACCGTACTTTTTCCGGGCAGCGCAAGGATCTGTCCGGCCCACTCGCCGCTCAGCTTCTCGCAGAGTTCGGCGATGTCACGGGCCCCACGGTTGTGCGCGACGGGGTCAAATCGGTGCAGGAGGCGATTCGCAAGGCCGTAGGCTCAGGCGCTGACGTCATCCTGACCACCGGGGGCACGGGGATCACCAGTCGTGACCTCACACCCGATGCGACCGAGCCCCTGCTGGCCCGCAGGCTCATCGGCATCGAAGACCTGCTACGCGACAATCCTCGCGTTCCCACCGCGGCCCTTTCCCGCGGCGTCGCCGGCGTAATCGAAACCGATGAGCGCCGGGTCTTCGTGGTCAATGCCCCCGGCTCCACCGGCGGGGTGCGCGACGCCGTATCCGCGGTCGGGCCGCTTTTGGGGCATATCGTCGACCAGCTGGCCGACGGCGACCATCCCGCACCGCACAAAGCCGCCACTCTTGCCATCCAAAATCGCGGCCGCAGCGACGGCTCGGACGCTGGCGTGACGATCGCCGGCGTCTCCGCCGAGCCGATCGATATGGACGCCCTCGTATCGGCCGTCGACGATCCCGGCGCGGGAGCCGTCGTCACATTCCGGGGGCAGGTACGCAATCACGACGACGCCCGAACCGTTGTTTCAATCGACTACGAGGCGCATCCTGAAGCGGGAAACGTCGTCCGGAAGATCGCGGCCGACGTCGCCGCGGGAAGCGGGGCGTGTAAAATCGCCGTGCTTCATCGCACGGGCCATCTGCGGGTAGGCGATATAGCCTTGGGCGCAGCCGTCTCGGCCTCTCATCGAAAGGAGGCCCTGCGCGTGCTGGAAACGGTCATCGAACAGGTGAAGCTTCGTCTGCCGGTATGGAAACGGCAAGAATTCGCCGACGGCGCCACAGAATGGACGGGCCAGGCCTAAAATGGACGGCCAGGCCTAAGGTGACCAACAGGCGAATCGATGAGCCGAGGACGAAGCCCCGAAGACCGGCGGTTGGGAGCCGGAGCTCGGGAACTCGGCCTGGGATAGGTAGAATCGTCACCCACCGGCGAATGGCGGGAGAACGTCTGCCCTAACCTCGCCTGCGGGCAGAAAGGCATCGTCGGCGGCATGCACGCCGTCGATCAAAAGCGCACTGATGGCAAGCTGCTTGGCAAAACCTTCTCCGCGCGCAGCCACGAGCGCGGCCCGCAGATCGGCGACAGTTGCGCCTTCGGGCAGGCTCACGCGATCCTCGGCCACGCCCGCAGCCTCTGCTGCCGCAGCGAAATAGCGCAAGTTGACGGTCATCTCATCCTCCGATCGCGCTCATCGTACGCGAAGGTTGCAAGAAACTGGGGTCGTCAGTGCCATGGCCGGGCTGCTTCCCCCACATGGCGGCACGCCAAGCATCGGCGATTGTATCGTCATCGGCGCCCGAGCGCAGGAGGGAACGAAGATCAGTTTCATCCCGGGCGAAGAGGCACGCGCGGATCTGGCCGTCAGCCGTCAGCCGTGTTCGGTCACAGTCTCCGCAGAACGGACGGGTGATGGATGCGATGACTCCCACCGTTCCGCCCGGATGTTCCACACCCTCCACGCGTCCGGGGGCGACGTCCCACAACTCGGCGGGCGAAGTTCCACGCTGCGTCCCCGGCCGCGGCGACAGCGAGAAGGCCTCATTTAACATCGCCAGAATCTCTTCGGCAGTCACCATTCCCGCTCTCGTCCACTCCCCGCTGGGACCTAGAGGCATCTGCTCAATGAAGCGCAACTCGTACCCGTTTCTGAGCGCCTGTGCCAATAGCCGCACCGCGTGCAAATCGTTGACGCCCCGCAAAAGCACGGCATTGACCTTGACCGGCAGCAAACCCGCCTCAGCCGCGGCGCGAGCTCCCGCAACCGCGTCGTCAAAACGATCTCTGCGAGTCAAAGCCGCATACGCCTCGCGATCGGTCGTGTCCATGGAAATGTTGACCCTAGCCAGGCCAGCTTCTTTCAGCCGTCGGGCACGATGGCGCAGCCCGAGCGCGTTCGTCGTCAACGAGGTTTCCACGCGTGTTCCCAGATCCGTAGTCAACGCCGACGTCGCCGCCACGATCTTCTCCAGCCCCTTCCTCAACAGCGGCTCGCCACCGGTGAATCGCACCTCTCGCACGCCAAGGCGTTCGACGGCGATGCGCACCAGCCGCACCACTTCGTCGTCGGTCAGAATGCGCTCGCCGGGCACAGGCTGTATCCCCTCCGCCGGCATGCAGTATCTGCAGCGCAGGTTGCATTTGTCAGTGAGAGAAACCCGCAGATCGCGAGCGGTGCGCCCGTATCGGTCGATGAGCTCCGGCACGCGCGGGCGGTCCGCGGGAATCGCACCGCCTATTCTCACCCTGGGAAAGCCAAGGTGCACCACCGGATTCGCCTTTACGGACGTCGGGACAGACGTGGTGTTCATGTATTCCTTTGTCTTCGTTCACTCGTCATGTTGCGCGCATATGCCGCTCACGCGGCGGAACTCGAAGTCACACCCTCGAGGTCCCATCCGGCCCTTGCAACTCAGTTGCGACTCGGCCCTTGCGACGCAGTCACAACCCCGTCCTTGACGCCTCGTTGTGATTCAGTCTTGGCGACCTTGTCTTAACTTAGTCTTGGCGACCCAGTTGAGACCTCGTTTCCGGCACACTCACGCATTCACGCACACCGAGTGTTTACGCAACGATTCTACCCGTTTGCCGCGAAGCACCCCACAAGCGGGCCTGGCCGACTGACACTCGGACACTCGGACGCTCGGACACTCGGACACTCGAAGATACCGGAAAGTCGCGGAATACTGGGTAGTCTAAGCCAACGCTAGCCGGCACATTCAATAAAAGCTGAAATGGCCCAGGTCTTTTGCTTCCAGAAGAACACAAGCCTGCATCAGGAGGGAACGGGCGCGATACTCGGGAGCCTTCGAATATGCTCCGGATTTCGAATACGCCCACGGGAACGGGCTCACAACACCAGAGAGCTTTGCTCTCGGGGAATGAATGCGCTTGACTGGAGCCACATCGAATGTTCACTAATGTGCATAAGTCTTATATAAAGCATTCAAAACATCTCATTCTTTCTATCGTCAGACATTTGTCCTTTAGCTCTTTTTACATAGAATTGCAAGACCCGTTTTGTGCTCGAACAACATTCTCAAACCATTTTCTCCACTTGAACATGTTTCACATAACTTTACGGGGCGGACGCAAAAGATTATCCGTTTGAAGAACTGATATTAAGCCACAACGGAAACTAGTCTGATTTTCTATTGCAAGAAAATAAAATAACACATCTTCTGTGCTTTAAAAGCGATATTCACAACAAACATTAGTAAGAAAGAGGTTCTCGTAAGAAACTAACCGCTCCTGTAAACTTCTTATGCGCAGGGCATCGCAACCGACACTTCGTCAGCCCTCGCACAACAAATTAAACGAACAACCGAATAACCGAAGGAACAACAATGCGCAATAATCGCGTTCCTCGGCGGACTCGTCGTCCTATCGCCACCGCAACAGTTCTCACCGCGGCAGCCGCTCTGGCCGCCACACCTCTGTTCAGCGCGTCGGCTTTCGCGATCCACGAATCCGCACCAGGAAACATCGCACGGCTCGAGCAGAACAAACCTGCTTCGCTCACAGGCTCGGCGGCATGGGGGCTGCGTCAGAGTTTCCGCAACTACATCAAAACCGGCGCGGCAAGCGGAAGCTGGGAGCTTCTTGATGGAGCCACCGGAGAGTTCAACTTCCCCGTGAATGACGATCAGTCGATCACCATCGAAAACCCGGGCACGATCACCTTTAAGGGAGCCGTGCACTTCACCGGACACGAAGGAAAACTCGACATAACGATCGCCAACCCCGTCGTGAAGTTCACCGGCGCAAACAAAGCAGTTTTGCTTCTAAACGTCAAGAGCAAGGCGATGAATGCGGCGTCTATCACCGATTACGGTCAGATCGAGTTCGCAACCCTGAGTGACGTTGCGATCACAAATGAGGGCAACAAGAAGCTCACCGTCAAGGCTCCCAAGGTCATTTTGACCAAGAAGGGAGAAGAGGCTTTCGCTGGGTTCTACAAGGAGGGAGCCGAGCTCGACCCCTTTGGCTTCGAGATCAACGACACGACGTCGAAAGCCGAGCCAACGCCGCCGGCACCCGAGCCGCCAGCACCCACACCCGGGCCGACCACACCGGCACCGGACCCCACGAAGCCGGCAGACCCCAAGCCAGACCCGACAAAGCCGGCAGACC
>CAUSGP010000195.1:0-4694 GCA_963531075.1 uncultured Actinomycetaceae bacterium
GTGATCGTCACTCGAGCTCCTCGGGCGACCAAGCTGGCCGCAATACCCAGTGCGGGGGAGGACCGAATATCGTCGGTCTCCGGCTTGAATGTTGCGCCCAAAACGGTGATCTTGTGGCCTTTGAGGCCGCCGACGAGTTCGGCTAGAGCATCGATCGTTCGGGTGCGCTGGCCGTCGTTGATGCGTTCGACCTCGGCCAAAAAACGGAAGGAGTCACGCAAATCCAACTCTCCGGCACGAGCTTGCAGAGCGCGGATGTCCTTGGGGAGACAGCCGCCGCCGAACCCGATTCCGGCGCGAAGGAAACGGTGCCCGATGCGTTCGTCCATGCCGATGGCTTGAGCCAGCCTGACGACGTCGGCGCCAGTGGCGTCACAGGCCCGCGCCATCGCATTGATGAACGATATCTTCGTTGCAAGGAAGGAGTTGGCCGCCACTTTGACGAGCTCGGCTGTCGCGAAGTCCATGGTAAGACGCGGGACGCCGGCGGCTATCGGCGCCTCGTAGCACTCGTCGAGGGCTTCACGGCCGGCGTTGGAATCCGACTCTTCGGACGAAAGCCCGTAGACGAGCCTATCTGGTTCGAGTGTGTCCACGACGGCCGAACCTTCGCGCAAAAACTCAGGATTCCACACGAGGCAGGCGCCTGCACGGCGGATTTTCGGCTCGAGCCCCGCCGCGGTTCCAACGGGAACGGTGGACTTTCCCGCTACGACGTCGCCCGGGCGAAGATGGGGCAGGAGGGAGTCGATGGCGCCCTCCAGATAGGTCAGATCCGCAGCCTGTGAGTGGGCCTTTTGCGGTGTGCCCACGCCTATGAAGTGGACTGTGGCGCCCCGTGCGGCCTCGGGGTCAGTTGCGAAGGCGATGTTGCCCGAGTTTAAGCCTTCCTTGAGGAGTATGTCGAAACCCGGTTCGAGGATCGTTGGATTTCCTGATGAAAGTGATGAGATTTTATCGGGGTCGCTGTCGATTCCCACTACTTCGTGGCCGAGATGGGCCATCGCTACGGCGTGCACGGCACCGAGATAGCCACACCCTATGACCGAAATTTTCATGCTGTTAGCCTACTGGATGGTATCCTTAAAGGAATGTGAGAACGATCAAAATTCTTGCTTGATGCTCAAACGATCCGTTCTATGAGGCCGCGTCGGCGGCTGATGTGTGGGAGGCGCCACCGTGAAGGTTTTCGTTCAAGTACCCTGTTTCAACGAGGAAGCGACGCTTCCTTCCGTTCTGCAATCAATTCCTCGGTCCATTCCCGGCGTTGATGAACTCGAGATATTGGTGATTGACGACGGGTCCACGGATGGGACCGTCAGCGTGGCGCGATCGCATGGAGTTAAGCACATCGTTCGCCATTCCAAGAACCAGGGGCTGGCCAGATCCTTCCGCGACGGCGTCGATTACGCCCTAGCGAACGGCGCCGACGTGGTTGTCAATACGGACGGCGACAATCAGTATCCGCAGGAACGGATCGGCGACCTCGTCGCCCCGATTCTCGACGGGCGCGCCGATGTGGTCATCGCCGACCGGCAGACGAAAGACATCGCGCATTTCTCGCGTTTTAAGAAGTGCATGCAGGCATTCGGCTCGAATATGGTCAATCTTGCCGCGGGAACGGAGCTGCCGGACGCGGCGTCGGGATTCAGGGCGTACTCGCGTCGCTCCCTTATGCGGCTCAACGTGGTCACGAGATTTTCCTACTGCATGGAGACGATCGTCCAAGCAGGGAACCTGCGGCTGAGCATCGCGTCGGTGAAGGTGACGACGAATCCCAAGACTCGCGAATCACGGCTGTTTTCCAACATTTTCCAGCACATGTACAAATCGGGAAAGGCGATCGTGAGGTCCTTCCTCATGTACAAGCCTCATGTGCCCTTGGGGATCTTGGCGGGAGTGAGCGGAATCGCGGGGATCATTCCCTTTATTCGCTTTCTCGTCTACTGGTTCCAGGGTGAGAGCGGAGGCCACGTGCAGTCGCTTATTTTCGGCACGGCAATGATCGTTACGAGCTTGCTAAGCGCTGCGCTGCTGGTGGTCGCCGACCTTCAACGCACGAATCGGGTGTTGATAGAAGATACGCTTGAGCGGGTGAAAGCCTTGCAGTACGGGCAAACAGATGCGCAAACCCGCCAGGAAGCCCCACGTGAGGACAGCGCGGATCTGGCCCCGAGCCTGAAGGAGGGTTCGTGAGAATCCTCGGCTTCGGCACCTATGACGTCCGGTCGCACCCGCGCGTCGGCGTGCTTTTCGAAGGCCTGCGCGAGCGAGGCTTTTTCGTCCGAGAGGTCGACGAGCCGCTGAACATTGGAACGGCCCAAAGGGTGAAGGCGCTGTCGAGCCCGGCGTCGGCCGCGCGATTCGCCGCTGCCGTCGTGAAGAGATGGGGGAGGTTGATACGCCGCCGCGCAGCCTATCGTGGAAGGAACGCTCCCGACGCCGTCCTTGTGGGCTATCTCGGGCATTTTGACGTTTTGCTCGCCAGGGTGCTGTTTCCGTCCACGCCCATTGTGCTCGACCACTTGATTTTCGCCTCGGACACGGCCAAAGACAGGGGCTTGCTTGGCCACGGCCTCTCGGAACGATTCAAATCCCGCCTGTTAAAGGCAATTGATGGGGCTGCTCTGGCCGCGGCCGACGTGGTGGTGCTCGATACCGCCGACCACCGTGCCCTCCTGCCCACTGCCGCGCGCGGCAAGGAAGTGATCGTGCCCGTCGGCGCTCCCGCGCGCTGGTTCGACGCAGGAAAAAAGCGGGAGGAAGCGGAAAGCCGCGGAATCGAAAATTCGTTTGTCCAGTGTGGGGCGGAAGAGCCGGTCAGCGCCCGCGCCGGGGCCGACGAGGTAAGCGCGGGGTGCGAGTCGGCGAGCGCACCCGATCTGCCGCTCTCCGCAGTGTTTTTCGGGCTTTTCACGCCGCTGCAGGGGGCGCCGGTCATCGCCCGCGCATTGGCCCTTCTCGAAAACAGGGGCACTCGAATCGATGTCACCCTCATCGGGGACGGTCAAGACGCCCAGGCCGTGAGGGAGACGCTTCCCGCGGGCGAATGCGTTCGGGTTTCGTGGATGGATTGGGTGAATTCGGCGGACCTGCCGGGCGTCGTCGCCCGGCACGACGTGTGTTTGGGCATCTTCGGGACCTCCGACAAAGCCCGGCGTGTGGTGCCGAACAAGGTTTACCAAGGCCTGGCGGCGGGATGCACCGTCATAACGTCCGATACGCCCCCGCAGCGGCGGGCGCTCGGCCGCGGTGCCCTGTTCGTTGAGCCGGGAAATGCACAAGCCCTCGCCGATGCGCTCGAAGAACTGGCGAAGGCTCCGTCGAAGGGGCCGTCCTCGAAAGACGTTCGTGAAAGTTTTCGTGCCGCGCGGGTGACGGCCCCCCTTGACGATATCCTTCGCCGGCTGTGCCGCCACGGGGCGCCCGCCGGCAGCGGCGGCACGCGAGGAGCCGGCTCCCGTGGGGGAGAACCGAGCGTTTCCCGCGGTCGCGAGCCGAGCGTCGGTCAGCTTACCCGGCTCGGCGTGAGGCGACGCCGATGACTTCCCGATATGCCGGGTACTTCCGCGCAATGGCGCTGGCGCTCGCGGCGGCCGCCGCGGTGTGGGCGATTGTCGCGAATTGGACCCAGGTGAGAGCTGCTCTCGGCCAGATGTCGATTGTCGCCCTGGCAGTTTCCGCGGCGGCCACACTCGGCTATGTGGGGCTGACGATGCTCTCGTGGCAAGCCGTCGTCGACGTCTCCATTCCGACGGCGGCTCGGATCTTCTTCGTCTCGCAGATCGCCAAGTATCTGCCCGGCGGCGTGTGGAATTTCGTTGCCGTGGGGGAGGCCGCCCGCGGCTATTCGATTTCTCGGCGACGTTCGATTTCCTCCCTCGCCGTTGCGGTCGCGATCTCGATCGTCGTCGGGGCCATGCTCGCCCTGCCCTTCCTCGTGATGGGCGACGACGCTTTGCGGGACCGCTACCGGTGGTTGCTGGCCGCCGTTCCCCTGGGAATCGTCGTTCTTGTTCCCTCCGTTCTCAACCGATGTCTCAATGCGGCTTTGCGGCTTGCTCGCAGGGATCGCCTCGACCTTCCTGTGTCTGGGCGCGCCATTGCGCGCTCGGCGTTCTTCTCCGCGGCCGCCTGGGCAGCGATTGGCCTGCAAATCTATGTTCTTCTCACCGCGTTGGGGATGGAGGCGAGTCTGGCGGGGCTCGCCCGCGCCATCGGCGGCTACGCGCTGGGGTGGACCGCTGGGTTCCTCGTTTTTTTCGTTCCCGCGGGTGTTGGTGTGAGGGAGGTCGCCCTTGGGGCGGTCCTCGCCGGCACCGTCGATACCGGGGCACTGGTTGTTGTGGTCATCACGTCGAGGGTGCTTGTGACGATGGCCGACCTCGTCGCCGGCGGGGTCTCGATCGCCGTCAGCCGACGGCGAAGGCCCCGCGATGAACGCTCGCAGGAAACCCAATGAAAACGCGAGAAGTCGGCCAAAACGAAGGCTGATTGCCAATCGCCTCGGCCGCGCTTGCGAGCGCCGAGGATTCGTGTGCCCGCGCTTGTCGCCGTCGAACTGCGCAGCGCACGGGAGGGGCGAGGCTTCTCCCGATGGCCGCGAGGAGAGCCCGAAGGTGACTGCCCGAGTGACCGATCGGCTAAGCTTCCTACTACACTAGGCGAAGCAAGAGTGGCGCTTCGGCGCTTAC
>CAUSGP010000196.1:0-4681 GCA_963531075.1 uncultured Actinomycetaceae bacterium
CATAGGCCTCGACTTCCTCTGCTGCGGCCTGCTCAAGGTCACCCAGCGGGAAGTACAAACCGCTGAGTGATGATGTGAGGCCGAGCGCTCCGGCAGCCCCCGTGAAGTAGCGGTCTCCGGCGAGGTAGACGGGCACGCGAACGGCCACGTTGGTGTGGGAGATGCCGAGCTTGGCCGTGTGGTATTCCAGGTAGTCGGCGAAGCTTGCGGCAAACCAGAAGTCAGCTTCGAACACCGGGTGACCCTCACGGTGGCCGGCTGCGCGAACCACCATATCGGCGGGCCGTGTGTGGGGTGTCGCGGAAGGGATCGCCGTGAAAGAGAAGGTTGATTTCACGCCAAATTTCTCAATGACGTCGATCATGTCCGTCAACAGCGCATCCCACTGGAAATCCGGCTCCGCGCCGTGAAGATGCAAGAAAGGCTGGCCTTCGACGTCGCTCGCATGGGAGAGCACGATCCCACTTCGGCGCACGTCCACGAGACGGCCGTCTTTGTAGTTCATAAGCGGCCGCTGCGACCGATAGTCGATGAGCGGATCGGAGTTAAACAATGCGGCCGCGCCCCCGTCAAGCGTGCTGAGCGAGAGCGAAATCAACTGACTGACCGCTCCGGCCTCGACGGCTGGATCCACCAGATTGAGGACCAGACGCTCGACGCGTTCGGGTCCCTCCCCTTCTGGAAACGATACGAAGTGCCCCATGTGTCTCCTCTCCTCGCCCACTACTTTGCCACAAGGCTCCCTGCGCCTTCGACTCGTTGAATTCCCTTCGACCGGGCTTGGACGAACCACCAGACATCCTTGACTGGCGTTCGGGCTGTGGTGATGGTACCCATCAAATTCCGCTCATGGCAGGGTGTGCAAATTAGCTTCGAGGCTCCTTGTGGCCGATAATTATGTGGTCATTTTCGCCGTTCCAGGACTATCGCATGGGTGAAATATCCGCGCGCTCTCGCGCAATCGCCGACGAACAGAACTTCGTCGAGACGGCATATGCCGCGCTCGACCGCCAACGCGACGCCTACTCGGAACGTCTGCGCGAGGTCCGGGTGCAGCAGGGGCACGAAAGCGCGGGCGCCCTTTCGGAACGCGACTCTTTCGCCACTCATTACGAGGACAATCTCATACGTTTGCGCAATGTCGAGAATCGCCTCGTCATGGGTCGCCTCGACTTCACAGACGGCGAAACCGAGCACATTGGGAGAATCGGACTCAAGGACGAGGACCAAGAAATCCTCCTTCTCGACTGGCGAACCCCGCAGGCGGAGCCCTTCTATCGGGCCACCGCCGCGGAGCCTCGGGACGTCGTTCGCCGCCGGCATATTCAGACGCGGATGCGCGACGTCATCGGCGTCGAAGACGAATTGCTGGACGCCGATGCTTCCGAAGGCCTGAACGATCTCAACCTCACCGGCGAAGGCGCCTTGATGGCGGCAATGTCCTCGGCCCGCGACGGGAAGATGAGCGACATCGTCGCGACGATTCAGGCCGAACAGGACAGGATCATCCGTGCCGATTCAAGCGGCATTCTCGTGGTCCAAGGCGGGCCGGGAACGGGAAAGACCGCCGTGGCACTGCACAGAGCGGCTTATCTCCTCTACACGCAGCGCGAGCGGCTCTCTCGCTCCGGCGTTCTCATTGTGGGCCCTTCACCGGTGTTCTTGCGTTATATCGACCAGGTCCTTCCCAGTCTGGGAGAATCGGACATAGTTTCGACGACGATCACCGGTCTGCTGCCGGGAATCGAGGCAACGGGCGTCGACGGTCCGGAATCCGCCCGAGTCAAAGGCAAGATCGTATGGAAAGCGATAGCGGCAAACGCGGTGCGCAACATTCTCCAACGCCCTTTGGACAAAGCTGTTTCTTTCACGATCGATTCCAGCCCGGTCACGCTGCTCCCAAAGCACGTCGAGGCTGCCCAGCAGCGCGCTCGGCGAGGAGGGCGTCCGCACAACGAAGCCCGTGATACTTATGCGAAAGTCCTCGTCGAAGAATTGGCAAACCAAGTGGCTAAACACAAGGAGATTGCACTCGAAGACGCCGATTGGATAGTAGACGAAGTTGTCTCTTCGATCGATGCACGCCGTGAAATCAACCTTCGATGGCTCCCCTCCTCCCCCGTGCAACTGTTGGAGCGGCTCTACTGCCGGCCCGAACTTTTAGCCGAGTGCGCACCAGAGCTCACGACCGGGGAAATCGAAGCCGTTCGCCGCCCTAAGGGGAGCCCCATCACCGCAGCGGACATTCCGATTCTCGATGAGCTTTCTGAACATCTGGGAACCTTCCGCACCGATTTCGAAAAACGCCAGCGAGCAGCAGCTCAGGCCCGCGACGCCGAACTCTCGCAATATGTCAAAGAGACGATGAGCTCCATGAACCTCGGCGGGGGGATCGTCAACCTTGAGCAGCTGACCGAACGGGTAGCTAACTCGGGGGCCCAGTCGACTCTGGCGGACAGAGCATCGTCGGATCGCACATGGACGTACGGCCACGTGGTGGTCGATGAGGCACAAGAGCTTTCTCCGATGCAGTGGGAGATGCTCGCTCGTCGCTGCCCGACAAGGTCGATGACAGTCGTCGGAGACCTCGACCAACGGCCGAACGGTTCGCCGTCCGGCGGGTGGAAGGCAATCCTCGGGCGCCTCGGATCGAGCGCCCGCGTCGAAAATCTCACGGTCTCCTACCGGACTCCCGCCACGATCCTTCACTCGGCCGAGCGCACATTGGCTGCGGCTGGCGTCGATGTTCTGCCCATCGAAGCCGCACGCGATCTCCCGGACTGCCTCACATTCACCGCTGCCACTGACCCGATCGGCCACGTGGCCGCATCGGTCAGAAAGGGGTGCGTCTGGATGGACGGAGAATACGGCCCCGGCGAAGGCACACTGGCCGTCATCGCCGCCTCCGACTCACGTGAGAAGATCGTCTCCGCATTGGAGTACGACGCCGAGACAAAGAGATATGTGCGGGCCGACGCCGCGGGGCTCACTCGCGTCAGTGTGCTCTCCGCGGTAGAGGCGAAGGGATTGGAGTACGACGTCGTCATACTCGTTGAACCTTCCTCCGTGCTCGCCGAAGGGCCGGGAAACCTGTATGTCGCGATGACTCGGCCCACCAGGCGCCTCGACATACTCCACTCGGGCTCCCTTCCCGCCGGAATGGCGTAAATTTCCTTCAAATACGGCAGACCGTTATCTCTCGAATGGCGGACGAACGGCATTTTCTGCCGTGATTGCGGTACCGTTCTTCTTTGGCCACACAGCTTCTTTTGGCCACCTACCCCTCGGCTTCTTTTGGCCACCTACCCCTCGGCAAGGAAGGCACAATGCCACGAGTCCTCCTCCTCGAATCCCCTCACGAGTCCGCAGACTCGATTTTCGCCAAATACGGCATCGAAGTCCGTCGCGTCCCAGGAGCTCTCCAAGGCGACGAACTCATCGAAGCGTTGAGCGACGTCGACATGGTGGGCATCCGATCGAAGACGAATCTCACCCGCGAAGTCCTCGATGCCAACCGGCATTTAGCCGCCATCGGCGCTTTCTGCATCGGGACAAACCAAATCGACATAGGCGCCGCCAACGACTCAGGCATCGCTGTCTTCAACGCTCCCTATGCCAACACCCGGTCTGTGGTCGAACTCGCAATCGCCGAAGCCATTGCCTTAACCCGGCACGTGACGGACAAAAACAAGATCCTCCAAAGCGGCGTGTGGGAGAAGAGCGCCTCGGGCGCCCACGAGGTCAGGGGAAAGACTCTGGGAATAGTCGGCTACGGCTCGATCGGCACTCAGCTTGGCATCATCGCGGAGGCACTCGGCATGTCCGTCCTCTTCTACGACGTCGCTGAGAGACTGGCCATCGGCAACGCCGTGCGCATGCGGAGCTTGAGCCAGCTCCTGGGGCGGGCCGACATCGTTTCGATCCACATTGACGGGCGGGCTTCGAACGCCGGATTCTTCGGACGCGACCGAGTCATGGCAATGAAGGAGGGAGCGATTCTCATCAACCTTTCCCGGGGCTCGGTGGTTGACCTTGATGCCGTGCGCGAGCGTCTGGTCGAAGGCAGCCTCAGCGGCGCTGGGATCGACGTTTTCCCTCACGAACCCAATGCCAACGGCGAGCCGTTTTCTTGCTCGCTCGCCGGCCTGGACAACGTCATTCTCACGCCTCATATCGGGGGTTCGACGGTTGAAGCTCAAGAATCGATTGGCTCTTTCGTCGCCGAGAAGCTCGTATCCTATTGGCGCAAGGGCTTGACGGGCCTATCCGTGAACATGCCCGAAGTGGACATGTCGCCAGCTCCGTCCGCGAGGCATCGCGTGACCTGGATCCATTCGAACACTCCGGGCGCTTTGGCTCACGTCAACAGCATATTCGCGGCAGCCAACGCCAACGTCGATGCCCAAACGCTCGTAACTTCCGGTGAAATCGGTTACATGGTCACCGATCTCGCATCGGAACTTCCGGAATCGGCCCTGCGTGAACTGTCCGAGCTGGATCAGAGCATTCGCTTGCGAGTGCTGCATAGGGACTGACCGCCGGACGGGGATCAACACCGTACCCGCCGGTTCGCGGACTAACCGACGCTCACATTAGACTTGTGGAGGTATTTCACAAACTTCGTGCCGTCGGAAAGGACCCCCGCGCACCATGGAATCTGAGCGCCTCCATTACGCGCCCG
>CAUSGP010000197.1:0-4618 GCA_963531075.1 uncultured Actinomycetaceae bacterium
TTATATCGCACGAGTTTCCCGTTGCCGTCGATCTCGAAATTCGAGCCCGTTTGGGGGGCGACGTTATTGTTTGGTGTCGCACCCGCGGTCGGTTCGTTGCTACTCTGAGTATTCGGGGCGCCTTCGCTCTGGTTTTCCGCAGAATTTCCGGTATTGTCCCCGTCGTTTTCCTCAGCGGGTGAACCATTGCGGCCAGCGTCCCTACTGCCGTTCGCCCCTCCTACAGGTCCGCCGGAATCTACTTCTCTGCTAGAAGAAGCACCCGGTTTCTTACTGGAAGAGCCCCCCGATCCCGTGTTCGAAGAACCGCCGTCAGAGCCTTCAGACCCGGGGGCGTCTCTGTCCAAAGGTAAATGAGTGCCCGACGCCCGATTGTTTGACGCCGCAACCGTCAGCCGCGCGCTGCCCTCTTCGGTAGCTGTCGCGGCTGGAGCAACTGTGGAGATCGTGACTGTAAAGGCTACAAAGGCAGCTGTGCGAGTGAGTCGTTTAAGTGAGGTGGACATCGTTCCCCCATATGAAAAATGCAGGCGAGCATAGATGCGCGCAATGTGTGTGAGATGGCGTTATCTATGTTGAGCATATATCGCCATCGAACTCGCGTCGATGGATTTAGATACCCATAGTCATATCAGTGCGTAGGAGTTTACGAGGCGTTATGCCGTTACCTATGGCAGCCTCTGTCCATCCCGATTTTCCGCGGCTGTACTGGGCGCCAACCTCCCGCACTGGCGCCGCCTATACCGAATCTTTAATCTACCGCCGATATTTGCGGTTCCTCCGCCCGCATTGGTGCAGCGAGGTTCTGATATCGTAATCGCAATGACATCGCTGAACATGACATTCAGATTTCTCACCCCGGCGGACAGGGAAATCATGCGCGTCGCCACTTTGGCAAATATGAACTGGACGGGTGAGTCTCGCTTTACCTATGCTGACATCGATTTTTCTCCAGAATTCCGCCACTATTACCGGCTGGACGGTCACTCCGGCGATTTTGGGATCGCGGCCGAGATAGAGGGCAGGATCGTCGGCATATCGTGGTTGACTTTCTTCGACGCCGAGGATCCAGGGTATGGCTACATCGCCGACGGCATCCCCGAACTCAGCGTCTCCGTCTGGAAAGGTTATCGAAGGCGCGGCGTCGGCAAGGCCCTTCTCGAAGAACTGTTCGAGAAGGCTAAGAATCGCTCGATCACACGAATCTGCCTGAGCGTCGAAGAGGGCAATGGCGCCGTCGAACTCTACAAGAAGCTGGGTTTCGAACGGGTCGATGGCAATCCTTACAACGCCTATTTGCTGGATTTCGAACCACCGACGATTTCGTTCAACGATGGGTTCGAAGTAGGCTGATGGTCATGAAACTTGTTTGCAACGTCGCACTATTCCAGTCAAAAGTCGAATGTTCCTTCGATATGTCTCGAGAAGAGATACTCGCCGTGGGGCGCAACATTTGTTACGTCATGGGAGGAATCGTACTCATCAAAGCCATCGGAGCGGTCTTTCAACGGCAGCCAAAGGTCACACGCCGCAAGTAGGCACAACGTAGGCACAAGCCATCAGTAAGTATGCACTGTCAATAGTCCATGGCCTCCTGCCAATAGTCGATGCTCCTACCGACTATCGATGGCCTCTTGCCAATCGTGTAACGATGGACAGTGAGATCTTGAGTGCGTAGCGACCGATAGTCACATCGCGAACATTGCTTCCTGATCAAAGCAAACACCCTCAGCCCGAGGGAGGTCAGACTGAGGGTGGGTGGAGCTAACGGGACTCGAACCCGTAACCCCCTGCTTGCAAAGCAGGTGCGCTACCAATTGCGCCATAGCCCCAAAACTAGAAGGCCGATGTACGTGCGCAGATTACTCTACCGGATCGGAGACTTCATACCAGACAGCACGGTCTTGAAGCCTCTTCTGAATCTCAACCCATCCGATATAACCAATAACGAATGCGAAGGCAGTCACTAGTATCTTTTTCATGTTCCCCTCCGTTCTATTGCGTGGGCCTAGCTGGACTCGAACCAGCGACCTCTTCCTTATCAGGGAAGCGCTCTAACCGACTGAGCTATAGGCCCTCGCACTGCTGGGTGCCGATTTAGACTACCCCAGGGTTTCCCTGAACTCCAAACCCGAACCCGCGTATGTGTGCGGTGCCTCAGTGGACCGGGCGGTTTGCCTCCCGGAGACGCATCGTCAACGGTCGTAGTGCCGATCGAATCGCGAATTCCAAGGCCCAGACACCGAGCTCGCTACTCGTCTGTGACGGTTATGCGCTGGCCGCCTACAAGCGATGCTATGAGGTTGTAGACCAGGGCTCCCACGGCCGCCAGCGCGGTCAGGAGCACCACGTCGATAATCGCAATAATGACGGCAAAGCTCATCCATCGCCCAAACTCGAGATACTCGCCAACCCTCAAAAGATCGGGCTGGTTGAGGGTTTGAAGCAGATTGTCGATTTGGCTGAACACCTTCATGCTGTCCAAAACAAACCACAGGATCATCATCGCGACGACGATCATGATCCCCACCGCCACCGACGTGAGGAAGCCGATCTTCAGGGCCGATAGGGGATCGACCTTCGAGATCGTCATCTTCACCCGTCGGATGCCCACCGACTGTTTCGGTTGGGGGTCGGCGGCAAACTTGGCTCCGATTGCAGCCTTTCCTTTTGCCGCTGCCGCCTTGAAACCTCCACCGCGGCTGTTGTTCGCCGCATCCTGCTTGCCCGAAGGGCGCGGGGGGGCCTCCGTCTTCGGTTTCTCACTCATCGATTACTCCGTTTGCTCCAGCCTGGTTGGCGTGACCTGTGGCGGCTTCCGTAGAAACCTCCACCACAGAGGCTACCGTGTCCGCGACGTTTTCGCCTTCGGCGTCAACTTCCTCAACCTCGGCTTCGATTGTCGTTTCAACGTTTCTGGCTATCGCGATGATTCGGTCACCGCCGTCGGGACGCGCAAAAGTGACACCCTGTGTATTGCGCCCGGTCTTCGAAACTTCAGCCGCAGAGGCCCGCATCACTTTGCCAGATTCCATGATGACCATGACGTCTTCGCCCTCGGTTATCAGGGCGCCAACGAGGTCGCCACGTTCTTCCGTGAGTTTGGCAACCTTGATTCCCAAACCCGCGCGGCCTTGCACTCTGTATTCGTCTACGGAAGTTCGCTTGGCGAAACCTCCTTCTGTCACGACGAATACCTCAGCATCGTCTTTGACCACTCTCATCGTCAGCAGGGAGTCGCCCTCGCGGAACTTCATCCCAGTCACACCGGACGAGGGCCGCCCCATTGGCCGCAGTACGTCGTCCGTAGCGGTGAATCGCAGCGACATTCCCTTGCGCGAAACCAGCATGAGATCATCGCCCTCGTTGACAAGGCAAGCTGCCACCACATGATCTCTTCCGTGACCGTTCTCACGAAGTCGAATGGCGATGAGGCCACCCGCGCGCGGTGAATCGTAATCGCTCAATCGCGTTTTCTTCACCAAGCCGTCGGCGGTGGCCAACACCAGGTACTGGGCCTGGTTGTAATCTTTCAACGTGATGGTCGATGCGATGGTCTCATCCGGTTGGAAAGCGAGAAGGTTAGCGATGTGCTGGCCTTTCGCGTCACGTCCGGCCTCGGGGATCTCATACCCCTTGATCCTGTAAACCCTGCCCAGATTGGTGAAGAAGAGATGCCATTCGTGGGTTGAACCGACGTCGAAATGCTCCACGACGTCATCTCCGCGAAGCGAGGCGCCTCTGATTCCCTTGCCGCCGCGATGCTGGGCACGGTACTCGGAGGTTTTCGTGCGCTTAATGAATCCGCCTCGCGTGATGGTAACAACCACGTCTTCCTCGGGAATGAGATCTTCAACGGTCATTTCGCCGTCGAATGGGAGGATCGTGGTGCGCCTGTCGTCTCCGTACTTATCAACGATGGCGCCGAGCTCTTCCCCGATGATCGTGCGCTGGCGTTCCGGCTTGGCGATGATGTCCTTGTAATCGGCGACAAGTGCGGCTTTTTCTTCGTACTCGTCAATGATCTTCTGACGCTCGAGAGCGGCCAAGCGGCGCAGCTGCATCTCCAGAATGGCATTGGCTTGGTCTTCGTCGATGTCCAGCAGATCCATGAGGCCGGTGCGGGCGGCGTCGACCGTCTGCGATCCGCGGATGAGAGCGATGACGGCGTCAAGCTGATCAAGCGCCTTGAGATACCCTTCGAGGATGTGAAGGCGTTTGAGAGCTTCACCTAGCCTGTACTTCGTGCGACGAAGGATGACTTCCATCTGGAACGTCACCCAGTGGCGCACAAAACCGTCGAGGGAGAGCGTGCGGGGAACGCCGTCGACGAGCGCCAGCATATTGGCGGGGAAGTTGTTTTGAAGTTGAGTGTGCTTATACAGGTTGTTGAGCACCACCTTGGCCACAGCATCCTTCTTCAGCACGATGACGATGCGTTGGCCCGCGCGTCCGGATGTTTCATCGCGGATGTCGGCGATGCCCGGAAGGCGCCCGTCTTTAATGCCCTCAACCATCTTGTCGAGAAGCCGATCGGGGTTGACCTGGTAGGGAAGGTCGGTCACCACAAGGCACTGCCTGCCGTGAAACTCGTCTACTTCGACAACCGCCCGTTGGG
>CAUSGP010000198.1:0-4574 GCA_963531075.1 uncultured Actinomycetaceae bacterium
GCCGTGGCCGCGAGGAAGGCGTGAAGCGTTCCAAACTTCGGCGTCGCATTGCTGAGATTGAGGTTCACCTGCCAATCGGCCTGGTAGAGAATGTAGGCGGTCAGGAGAGCCATGACCACCCACACGGCTGGTCCAGCCCAGTCCTGGAAGCGACGGATCGTCTCCATGCCGTTGCGCAGCAGTAGAAGCTGGAGCGCCCACATGAGGAGGAAGGCTACCCATCCGATCAGCGACAAGCCCAAGATATTCGTCGTTGTCCAGGCAGTACCCTTGAGCCCCGGAAGCAATTTCAAGATAAGAATAACGACGGCATGTGAAGCGAGATAGGTCTGGATGCCGTACCAGGCGATGGCGACAAAACCTCGGATAAGCGCGGGAACATTGGCGCCGAAAGTGCCGAAGGCAATGCGCGCGAGAACCGGGTACGGCAGACCCGTGGCCTGCCCCATCCAACCCGAGAGATTCATGAGCATGAAGGCAATGATGATGCCGAAAGACAACGATAGGAAGACGTTCCCCGCGCCCAGGCCGAGGCCGAAGAGCCCGGCAGCAAAGGTGTATCCGCCGATCGAGTGGATGTCGGACATCCACATGGCGAATAGAGAATAGAAAGTCCAGGTCCGTTGTTCGGACGGAGCCAGATCCTCGTTGTACAGCCGCGGCGAGAGGCCTTCGGGAACTTGTGTACTCACCGAAATTCCTTTCTGTAATCGATTCGCGACGACGATGTCGAGAATCGGTGGCGTCCCTGTTCGGGACTTCCCCGCCTTACGTGAAAGCCGCAGCCCGCGGGGTGACGGGAAGGGCCGACGGGCCTTTCGGCCCGTTTCGCTCATTTCCGCTGCGTGACGTGATGCGGATGCGAGCGTCTGTTTGCGTGATGACGAATGCGTTATGGAACGTGGCGCGGCCGATGCCGGGCGCAATCTTAGATGCTGCGGATCGCGAATTGCGTGAAGCCCTTGCGTGAAAGAGGGGCCCCGCGAGGATCCGCTGCGTGAAAGATCCAGGCGCCTATGCGATCAGTCGCGAGATAGATGGCGTGAAAGAGGCCAGGAAATGATTGACTTCGGCCGGGGCGGCGCGTAGGTGCGCACCTTCGACGTCTTCAATCCGAGCCCGACGAGGGATTCGGCGAGCTTGACGGCTGCGGCGACGCCGTCGACCACCGGTGCACCGGTTCTCTCCTCAATGGCTTTGTCGAGGCCGGCCATTCCCCCGCAGCCAAGCACGATGACTTCGGCACCGTCCTCTTTAAGCGCAAGTTCAGCCTGCCGGACGATCGCGTCGACCACCACGCGTTCTTCGCCCTCAAGCTCTAGAACACCCAGGCCCGAAGACCGAACGGAAGCGCAATGGTTTGACACACCGCCGAGCAGAAGGCGCTCTTCGATGAGCGGAACGGCCCGATCAAGCGTTGTAACGACGGAGTAACGATACCCGAGGAGCATCGCCAGATGCGCGGCCGCGTCGGTGATATCGACGACGGGGGCCTCAATGAGTTCCTTGAGCCCTTCTTGGCCGTGTTCGCCGAAACCGGCTTGGACCACGGCGTCGTAAGGCTCGTCGTAGGCGAGCACCCTGTCCATGACGGCGACGGCGGCGAGGTAGCTTTCCATGTTGCCTTCGCACGAATCTGCTCCGAAGAAGGGCGTGAGGCCGACGATCTCGGTTCCGGGCGACGCCGCGGCGGCCGCTCCCTTGCGGATCGATTCGGTCATCGATTCGGTCGTGTTGACGTTGACGACGAGGATTCTCATGTCAGACCTCGGATCCCACGTACGCGTAGTTTCTGAGGCTCGGCACGTACGTCATGAGTAGATAATAGGTGACCCCCGCCGGAATGAGCGAAGAGTACCAGGCGACAGAGTCGAAGATGAAGGCGACTAACACACCCACCAGAGTGGCAAGGTAGGCCGCCCAATTGACGCCCTTGAATCGTCCGTCTTTCTTGTACAACTCGACGACATCGAGCCGTTGCCGGCGAATAATGTAGTAATCGACCGCCATGATCGCAAAGATCGGCCCGAGGAATGCCGAGTAGAACTGGACAAAGGTCTGCAATCCGTGAGCCGATTCCTTGGAAACCAGTTTCCAGGGGAATGTGGCGATCGAAAGCAAACCCACGAGAACGACGGAGTGCCGAAATGGGATCTTGAAAATGTCCTGCAGAACGTAGACCGGGGGCACGACGTTGTTGAGGACATTCGTGGTCACCTGCGCGAAAACGATGAATAGAAGCGTGACAATAAGGAGGAGCTTGTTGTCGACCGCTCCCGAGAAGACGTCAATGGGATCTTTCGTCCCCGTAGCCTGCGAGACGATGAGACCGATGAGTCCCATGAACACCGTGACGGGAAGGATCGAGAAAGCATAGATCGTGGTCAGCAGGCTACGGCCCGTTCCCTTGGAGTGCTCGCGCGAATAGTCCGAGACATTGAGGATCATCGTGGCGTAGATGCCCAAGAACAGCATCGTCGCGTTCCAGAATTTCAGACCCCATGTGCCTTCGTTCCCGGCACCGAGCGATTCGGAGATCTGATCCCCGTATTTCGTGACGGTTGAGGCGAACATGTAGATGAGCGAGAGAATGATGAAGATCGCTCCGATGTTCTCCAACCACTTGATCCCCTCAAAGCCGAAGATGGACAGCAGCGTCTGAAGTGCGAGGAGGAGGATGAAATAGAACCAGATGTTCTCGAAACCAAAGACGATTCCCGAACACTTCGAGAGCGCGGCGGCGCCGATCCAGCTCTGGAATCCGTACCACACGAGGGCGGGTACGGCTCGCACCAGCCCGGGAAGGGCGGTGCCGTGATAGCCGAAGGATGCGCGGGCGTGGACCACGAATGGGATGCCGTACTTGTATCCGGCAGCTCCGTTGAGCATGAGGCAGAATCCGATGACGAAGCATCCGATCGTCATAGCGACGATTGACTGCAGCAGATTGAGTGTTCCCACCAAGCTCGAACCCATCGTGAACGTTCCAATCGAAACGCATCCGCCGAGCCAGGCGAAAAAGTAGGAGGTTTTGCCCATCGTGCGATGGGACGTCGGTTGCAAACTATTGACGGTGCCGGTAGCGGCGATGTCTTGCCGCTGAGTGCGATCGACGACGTCGGCACTGCCAAAGGGTATTGTCTTCGTTGACACGTTATTTCCCTTCAACTTCCGGTTAAACCGATAGGTTTCCGTTGTCGCCATGAGATTAATTCCACGATGTGGAATTGTGTTTCCACATGCCGACATTATTCAGAGTAGAGACGTGTCGCGCAGCACGTCAAGGAGCGAGATGGGTCAATCGAAGCGAAAGGGAAAACTGGCGGCGGATGAAACCGCGAACAAGACGATGGTCCCGATTGTCACGGGGTGTCGAAATCAGAAACGAGCAAGGTTGCTCACGCAAAGATTCTGACACGAAAAAGGGCGCGGAGCCATGGAGGCTCCGCGCCCTATCGACGAACGGTTATGGACCGTCAGTTATTGGTCAGCTTTTCCCGCAAAGCGGCGAGGGCTTCGTTGGAGACGAGCGTTCCGCCTGTCTCCGAGCCGGATGAGTAAGACGCCTGAGCGGACTCGGGCTCCTCTGGAGCCGGCGAGGCGGCGGCGTCGGCCTCGAGGGCCTTGGCGACCTGAGCCTTGTGGGCCTCCCAACGAGCTTGAGCGGCCGCATACTCGTTCTCCCAGGCTTCGCGCTGGGCCTCGAAGCCTTCGAGCCACTCGTTCGTCTCGGGGTCGAAGCCCTCGGGATACTTGTAATTGCCATCCTCGTCATATTCGGCAGCCATTCCGTATAGGGAGGCGTCGAAATCCTCCGAGTGGGGATCCACGCCCTCGTTGGCCTGCTTGAGCGAGAGGGAAATACGACGGCGCTCCAAGTCGATGTCGATGACCTTGACGAAAACGTCCTCGCCGACCTTGACAACCTGCTCCGGCAGATCCACGTGGCGCTGGGCGAGTTCCGAAATGTGAACGAGGCCTTCGATTCCGTCCTCGACTCGGACAAAAGCGCCAAAGGGAACGAGCTTAGTAACCTTGCCCGGCACGATCTGACCGATGCCGTGCGTGCGCGCGAAGGTCTGCCACGGGTCTTCTTGCGTGGCCTTGAGCGAAAGGGAGACGCGTTCGCGGTCCATGTCGACGTCGAGAACCTCGACGGTGACCTTCTGGCCAACCTCGACCACTTCCGAGGGATGGTCAATGTGCTTCCACGAGAGCTCGGAAACGTGGACGAGACCGTCGACGCCGCCCAGATCGACGAAGGCTCCAAAGTTGACGATGGAGGAGATGACGCCGTCGCGCACCTGCCCCTTCTTGAGATTCGTGAGGAATTCGCCACGCGCCTGGGATTGAGTTTCCTCGAGCCACGAGCGGCGCGAGAGGACCACATTGTTGCGGTTCTTGTCGAGCTCAATGATCTTGGCCTCGATCTCGCGGCCGATGTAGGGCTGAAGATCGCGGACGCGGCGCATCTCAACCAAGGAAGCGGGAAGAAATCCGCGAAGGCCGATATCCAGGATGAGACCGCCCTTGACAACTTCGATAACCGTACCGGTGACGACACCGCCGGCTTC
>CAUSGP010000199.1:0-4553 GCA_963531075.1 uncultured Actinomycetaceae bacterium
AGCACCGCCCGCTCCGCCGCCGTCGCTGCCATTCTCTTTACCATTGCGGCTGGGGCTGCCGTGCTCGCCGCTTCCGACAGCTGCTTCGGTGTCGCCGTTTCCGTAGCTGCCATGGTCTTTACCGTTGCGGCCGCTGCCGCCGTGTTTTTTGCCGTTTCCATCAGCCGCTTCGGCGTTACCGCTGACGCCATGCGCTCTGCCGCCGCTCAAGAGCTTAAGGCGCGCCTCATCCAAAGCTTGTGCGACCGCCCCTTTGACCACCGATTCGACGGCCGAGCGGGTGTGCGGTGCCAGCTCTAGCTGTAGCCTTTCGAGGCTCGTCGATTCGTCGAGAACCGCACCGCGCTCTGATCTCACCCGAAAGAGGACGCGAAGATGGTCGGGCAGCTGGATTTCCTCCCATGCGGCGTCGTCGATCCAAAAGCCGCGAAGGCGGAAGACGGCTTCATCGAAAGCCCGGCGGAAGCTCGGCGCGCCGTCCTGTCCGTGGGCGACGTCCTCCCAATCTGGCAGAAGCGGGAGGATACTCTTTGCGACGTCGGGTGCGGGCACGAGTTGGCGGCGCACGCGTTTGGGCAGCGCACGAATCGTTCCCGTCACGAGGTCTTCGCGCATTCCTGGAACCAGCCAGTCGAACCCGTCGGGGCGCAGCTGCGGCAGGAGCGTGATGGGAACGGTGACGGTGATTCCGTCGGCGTAGGCACCGGGGGAGAATGAGTACTCGATCGGAAGGCGAATATCGCCCTGCCGCCATTCGGTGGGATAGTCGCTTTCGGTTGCCTCGGCCTCACCCACGAGGAGCTCCCGCGTGAAATCGAGTAGATGCGGATCGTCGTGTTTGGCCTTCTTCCACCATGCGTCGAAATGGCGGCCGGAGACTATCGAATCCGGTATGCGTTCGTCGTAGAAGGCGGCGAGGGCTTCCGGCCCGGCGACCAGGCCGCGTCGGCGCATTTTCTTCTCGAGTTCCTGCGCCTCTTCGAGGGCCCGTTTGTTATCTTCGAGGAACTTGTGGTGTGTTCGCCAATCGCCTTCGACCAGCCCGTGGACGATGAACATTTCGCGGGCCAACTCTCGCGAACCGGTCGAAGCAAGAAGTACAGGCCTGTCCGCGGCAAGCGTCATCCCGTACAGTGTGACCTTCTCCTTGCACATGGCGGCGCCGTTCCGCGAGCTCCAGAAAGGCTCAGAGTACGTGCGTTTGATCAGATGCTTGGCCAACGGCTCAATCCACCGGGGTTCGATCGCTGCCACGGTGCGGGCGAAGAGCCTTGATGTTTCCACCAGCTCGGCCGCCATGACCCACGCGGGAGTGCGCTTGCCGAGACCCGAGCCTGGCCAGATGACGAAGTGCGTGCCTCGCGCACCCTCGAAATCGCGCGAACGCTGCGAATAGTTGCCGAGATTCGACAGGAGCCCGACGAGCATCGAACGGTGAATCGCGCCCGCTTCGGGAGTGTCCGCCCCTCGTCCGAAATCGCGGCAGGCAGCCGCGACGGCGCCGGAGTTCGGTGCGCCTCCCAGAGTGGGGGCGCCGTTTTCCTCGGCCTGTCTGATCTGCGCGCGGCTGGGCAGGCCGATCGGTTTCGTGTCGATGCCGAGCGGTTTGGCGAGTTGGCGCAACTGGGCGACGACGTCGGCCCATTCGCGAAAACGCAGATAGTTGAGGAACTCGGCGCGGCACATCCGCCGGAATGCGGAGCCGGAAAGCTCGCGGCGCTGGACGTTCAAATATCGCCACAGTGTGAGGAATGCGAGGAAATCCGAGGAACGCGTGGTGAAGCGGGCGTGCAACTGATCGGCCTGCGGGCGCTTGTCGGTGGGGCGCTCGCGGACGTCTTGAACCGAGAGTGCTGCAACCAGCACTAGCACCTCCGAGGTACAGCCGTTTTTATCCGCTTCGAGCAGCATGCGCCCCAGACGGGGATCAATGGGAAGCCTGGCTAACCGCCTTCCTATGGACGTGAGCCGCGTGCCCGATTTCCCGCGAATTGATACCGCGCCTATCTCGGTCAGCAGCTGTGCGCCGGCTCGCACTGCGCGCTCGTCAGGCGGATCGATAAAAGGAAACTCGGCGATTTCTCCAAGGCCGAGTGCCAGCATCTGCAAGATGACCGATGCCAGTGACGTTCGTTGGATCTCGGGCTGGGTAAATTCATCCCGTGCGGCGAAGTCCTCCGCTGAGTACAAACGGATGCACACGCCGTCGGCAACCCGCCCACAACGACCGGCACGCTGATTTGCGCTAGCTTGCGAAACTGGCTCGATGGGAAGGCGTTGCACCTTTGTTTTGTTTGAATATCGGGAAATTCGCGCCGTCCCCGGGTCCACGACATATCGAATTCCAGGAACCGTGAGCGAGGTTTCCGCAATGTTCGTGGCAAGGACAATGCGCCGGTGGCTGTGCCGTTCAAATATTCTGTGCTGTTCGGCTGCGGATAGGCGTGAATATAAGGGGAGCACTTCGACGGCGTCGGGAACCGAGGAGCGCCCGCCCGGCTCGATAAGCCGCTGCCCGAGCTCGTCGGCGAAAGCCGCCTGGACGTCACGGATTTCGCCTTCGCCCGAAAGGAAGACGAGGATGTCGCCTGGGCCTTCGCCCATAAGTTCCTCGCAGGCGTCAATGATTCCCGTGACCTGATCGACGGCTTCTCCGTCGTCTTCGACGAGGGGGCGGTACCGGATTTCCACGGGGTACGTGCGCCCGGAGACTTCTATGACGGGAGCGTTGAAATGCTCAGCAAAACGTCGAGTATCGATGGTTGCGGAGGTGATGATGACTTTAAGGTCCGGGCGTCGGGGGAGGAGCCGCGCGAGGTATCCGAGGAGGAAATCGATGTTGAGTGAGCGTTCGTGGGCCTCGTCGATGATGATCGTGTCGTAGCGCAAGAGCTCAGGGTCCGATTGGATTTCGGCGAGCAGAATGCCGTCGGTCATGAGCTTGACGAGCGTGTCGGGCGACGTCTGCTCGGTGAAACGAACCTGATAGCCGACCTGGGCACCGAGGTCGACGTCGAGTTCGTGGGCGAGCCGTTCAGCCACCGCGCGGGCGGCGATGCGACGCGGTTGCGTATGCCCGATCATTGCGTCGACGCCGCGGCCCAGCTCGAGGCAAATCTTTGGTAGCTGAGTGGTTTTCCCGGATCCTGTTTCTCCGGCGACCACCACGACCTGATTGTCGCGGATTGCACGCGCGATTTCTTCTTTGCAAGCGGAAACCGGCAGGTCGGGGTACGTGATGGGATCGGGGCGACGGCTCCTCTCGCGCTTGCCGACCGCTTGTCGCTCACGGCGGTGTGCTGCTGACTGCTCGGCACGGTGTGCTGCTGACTGCTCGCGGCGGTGGTTCATGGAGGAATTTTCTCATGCATTGCTTCGCTGCTCCGCTCCCGATGTCGCGAGCGCTCATTTGGCGTGAGTGCTCATTCGAATTGCCCGGCCAGCTGAGCAAGGCAGGCTTTCCAAAACTCCTTCGTTTCTGCGACGTCGGCTGCCTCGTGCAGCCCCGAATGCTCCACTGAGACCTGGGTCCGGTTCAGGCCGGACGACGTCGGCTCGAGATCATGCAAGCCAATCGTGATTCGTGATCCGTCTGCGGCTTCGAGCCGCAGAGTTTTCCCGGGCGTTCTCCCGCGCACCCCGAACTCGCAGTCGAGCCAGTCGCGGCGCAGATCGTCGTCGTCGAGAAAGGGCCATATGTCGTCAAGCGAACGACGAATCGTCTTCCAGGCGCTCGTGCGGAGGGCGCCAACGCGTACCCGTCCTTGACGCAGCCCCCTGGCGCGCTCGTAATCGATGGTGAGGGATTGGGCCCACCAGGTATCAACCTCGTGTTTGACCCCGAGCCAACGCGCGATGCGCGTGCGATCCCAATTTTCGGCTCCTGCCTGGTCGAGAAGGGCAAACCAGCGTTGGCGCGAGCGCCCCGTGGCCGCCTTGAGACGATCGTCGCTGATCGCGGGGCCCTGTGCCGACGTCGTTGTTCCGCTCATAGATCCTCCTGCCACTAGTGTAGGCATAGGGTGTGGTCCGAGTCATGTTTTCATCCCAGAGTCGCGTTCGTGTGGGCAGCATTTCACCCTGTGTCAGTCACTTCGAAGCGGGACCAAAGGATAAAATTGGGGTCGAACCACCACGCACAGTTAGGAGTGATAATGGGAGTGAAGTCTTTGACGCTCGGATTGGTCGCCGGATACGTTCTGGGGACACGTGCGGGACGCCAGCGATACGAACAGATCGCCAAGGTCAGCTCGAAGGTCTGGAACTCGAAGCCCGTCCAGGCCGGAGTGGGCAAAGCTCGTGATGCTGCAGAAAGCGGCTATTCTTCAGCGAAGGCCAAGTTCTCGCCGAAAGATGCCGACGAAGTCGAAGCCACCGTCGTCGAATTCTGATTCTCCGAGGCGGATCCGACGTGACCGTCGCGCAGGTCTTCACACACGCATTCACTGTTTTCGACGTCTTCGGGGTGGTCTTGGCCGGGATCCTCGGAGGGATGGTCGCACGCGAGGAGCGTTTCGATCTCGTCGGATTCGTCGCCCTGGCCGTCATGGTGG
>CAUSGP010000200.1:0-4530 GCA_963531075.1 uncultured Actinomycetaceae bacterium
CGTTTGGCGCGCACTATTCTTATGGGTGCGGCTCCCAGGACGTCGCGCAAGTGTTTGGACAAGCAATACGTGTGGCTTGGAACCGCGATACCGGGGGACGCCTTGGGGAACTTCGCCATGGCGATTGAGCAATTGGCCCAACGCTCGACCTACTTCTACGAGGAGCAAGGTCATTACTGGTTCGACACTCAGCCCTCGGTGACGAAGACGGCCAGTGACCATGCCGAACGTCTGCGAGAGGACCCGGAGACGGTATGGAACGAAATCGTTGATCGTCTGCGTTCGCAGGAAAGGAAACGGGGCGTTTTCGCAAGAGTGCACGCGGCTCCCGAGACGACCGCCGACATTCCCGACGTTGATGAAGCGCGGCTTGTGATTGTTCACCCGCGCCGTTCTCATCGCAAGCAGGACGGCGAAAGCTCTCCCGCTCTCAAATGGGTCCGTGAAGCTGTCGAATCTAAGGGGACGAGCCAGCGCGTACATCGAAATATGCTCGTGTTCGCGGTAGCCGACGCCAATGAGTTGGAGCGTTTGGAATCCGCGACGCGCAGCTACCTGGGCTGGAAGAAAGTTCGAGACACCTCCGACGAGCTCAACTTGACGGCACAGCAGAGGAAACAGGCCGAGGAATCGGTTACGCGCTGTGAGCAGTCCGTGGAGGACAGGCTAGGTTCGACGTACACGTGGACCGCGTACCCAGAACAGCCTCCGACCGGGCCGTTTCGCGTAACTCCAGACAAGGTGCCCGATTCAAGCGATGCCTCGGTGGCAGAGCGAATCGGCGTCAAACTCGTGCGCGAAGACCAGATCGTCACTGAACTTGGCCCGTCTATACTCGGTGCCGTCTTCCACGAGGAACTGGCAACCTTGTGGGAAGAGAAGGGTGAGATCGGCGTAGGGGAGTTGTGGGGCTATTTCACCCGCTACCCGTATATGCACAGGCTCGCCGGGCGCTCGGTGCTCGATCGTGCGATCGAAACGGCGGCCTCGGCCGTTCTGGTGGAAGGGGAGCGGTTCGCCATCGCCGCGGACCGTGACGAAAAGACCGGCCGTTACCGGGAACTCATTCTCCCGCCGTCGGCCAATGCGAGTGTATGCGTCATAGATCGCACCCTCCTCGTCGAATGGGAACGTGCCAAGGGCCAGCACGAGGCCGATCGTCTGCGAGCCCAGCAGGAATCCTCACAAGTCGCCTGGATCGCGGACAGTCCGAGCGACGGGGCCGCAGCTGACTTTGCGGCAGGCTACGCGCCGAGTTCAGCGGCGACGCCGGCCGCCCTCGTGTCTTCCCACCGCATCGATCGTTTCGACGTCGGCATCGATAAAGCGATCGTGACCGATCCCGATGCTTCCCCCGCCGAGAATGTCCTTGCTCGCTTCTTCGGGTCGGTGAGGATCGATCCCGATCGCTATGTTCGCGACATCGGCAACGTCATCCGCGAAGTCATAGAATGGCTTGTGGGCGCTGGGGCAAAGCTCGACATAAGGATCGACATCCAGGCGACCAAACTCGAGGGCTTTGATGAATCCGAGGTGCGTACTATCGGCGAGAACGCCCGCACTCTTAAGTTCGATCCGGGTTTCGGTTTCGAAAAAGGGTGAACTTCGTGAGCTCCGGAAGGACATGAACGGTAATGGGGCGAGACAGAGCGTGAATGGCCTCGTATGGCCTGTCTCGCCCCTATGCCCGCAGGAGTCCTCGCCCCTGTGCCCGCTTGACTGCCCGCCGAGTGCAGCTGCGGTGCTTGCAGGGCGTGTGGTCCGGTCCTGGCACCGTTTAGTAGACTTGAGCTAGTCGACCCCCGGCCAGGCCTCGAGCGTGTTCCCACGTAAAGCCCAAATGGCCGGGGCCTGTATTTCGATGGGGTGGGGCAATGCCGTGGTTGAGTTTCGACGAGCAAGTCGAGAAGCTGACGGGCATCGTGAATCCGCGTGTCGCCTTAATGCACGTCGCTCAACCCGCTGCGCCGATCAAGTATGAGGGCTGGCTTCACCCGATTTCTTGTACTCTTCTGCCCACTGGCTGAATTTGCTCTTCGCCTCATCAATACGCTGCGATCCGATGATTTCTAGCGCAGCCTTGTATGCGGGGTCAAAATTGTCCGTGGCACCCCCTGAGGCACCCGTCACCTTCCACCCCATGGTGGGACCGCCTACTTTAGGCTTCGATTCCGCAGGGACGTCACGGAGAGCTTTGCACAGCGCCTCGGACTTTCGTGCGTCGACGGAGAAATCTTTCACTTCGAACGTGGGTTTCTCTCCATAGTTCGGGCCGTGTGAAAACGAGGCTTTGGCGCCGTCGGCGGAAAGCACGAGGGTCCATCGCGACGAATACGGCGGAGGCGTCGAGTCACTGCTCCATTTGATCCATCCGACACACGGTTTTGTGACGTCGGTGTGTGTGGAGCCGTTGCCTTTCGAAGATTTCGAATCTGGGTCAGGCGTCGATCCGCAAGCGGCGAGCAAACCCAGAACCGCTGAAATCGCTAGGAGCTTCTTCATGGCTTTCACTTTCTGTTGCTGCCATTCAGGGCCCGATGATCGTCGGGCGCTCGGTGATCATTGTGGAGCTGGGATTCACCGAGCGCTCGACGGTCGTTAAGGTTCCATTGGCCAGTTGTCAGTGTTTCAGGCCCTGATGACTAGGCAACTAGCGCAGAGCTCTCTAAACACTAGTCGAGGCTGCCTGTCAGCGACCAGATAGGGTTATTTGACCTGCTAAATAGAAGTTATCTAACGCTTGCGCGCCAAGGCGGCCTCGAAGCCGGTGGACTTCAGTTTTTCGTGGAGCGCTTTCTCGTACTGACGGTATCCGGTAACGTTTGGGTGATACCAGCTAAGGAAACTCCGGACTGAGAGGTAGTTTACCGGGTTGATCCATAGGTCGTCGGTGAAGTTTCTGCTGCCATCGGCATGCGGTTGGTGGTTCTCGAAACGGTCGGGGATGTCGCTGACGAAGATCGCCTGGCCGGGATGCTTTGCATTGTGTTCATTGACCATGTCGGACATTCGCTTGTTTCCTTCGCGGCTCAATGTGCGAATTTCGTCGCTCACGCGGACCTCGTTTCCCGAACTGTCACGCACTGAATACGAATCGTCTCGAACGAGCATCGGGTAGGCCATGACCACTATTTTGGCGTCGGAGCGTAGGCCCTGTTTTTCAATGGCCTGGAAGACTCGTCGATACGAGGTGGCGACATTGTCAATCGACTGCTTAGCCGCGTTGATGGTATCTCTGCATGCATCGGCCTGACGGTTCGTCATCAGACACGTTTTGAGTAGATTGCCGAAACCGATGTCATTTCCGCCCATCGTCATGATCACCAGATCGGTCGAGCTTGATATCGCTTCAATTTGCGGCCGATTGATCACCGATGAACTGCTGCCCATCATATTGCTTCGTTGGCTTTCGGTGACATGCTCGGTTTGCGAGTTCGCGCACGAAGAGTCCTTAACGGTGACGTTCACGCCGCGGGCACGTAGGCGTGCGGCGTAGAGATTGCCGGCGCTATTTGGGCTTCGAAAGCACCATCCGCCCGAATATAAACCACCGCCGACCCCGGAAGAATAAGAATCGCCCAGAATGGCAATGGAGAGCTTGGTGCCCGCAAGATCCTTCAGGTGAGAGAGCGGTGAAGTGGACGAAGATTTCGACGGTGGCTTCAAGGCCGACGACGCCGGGCCTTCTTTCGCTGGCAGCCGCAGGTTCGATTCAGCTTGCTGATCAGCCATGGAAGTGGCGCTAACCGTCAGCATGCCGCCCGTCAACCCAAGCGCGGCAATAGCAACAGCTCCCGCATGGATCAACTTGTGTGCGACTTTAGGTCTTTTACTCATATATCTCCTTTCCAGCACCCCTTATTATACTTTTATTCGCGAATTACTCCTCGTCGCTGGCCGTGATGTGGGTTTCTTTTTGCTCTCCGCAATCCGGTGGCGATTCGGAAACGGTGCCGTCTTGGCCATACTCCTGTATGTCGATGAACTTGGCTGGAGAACGTGAGCCACTGTCGCGGAAGGGCTCCTGAATACGCAATGTGCCGGCCGGGGAGGGGGAACACCCCAATGCACCGGCTGCGGAGCGCGGCTGTAACGGTTGACGATGCGGCGGCGGAGTGTGGCTACGCCCGTTGGCAATCTCTAGATCTTAGGTGTAAAATTGTCAGGCCCCATGGGGGCATGTTCCGTGAGAACAGAATAAGGGGATGATCGGTTTCGACGGCGATTGTGCGCCAAAGGGAAGCGGGTCGAGGATGTAGAGTCATCTCGTTAACGATTCTCTACAAACTAATAGGTGCCAAGAACAAGAGCACCGATTTCGCCCTCGCCGCCTGAGCGAGCTCCGAAATCCGTCAGCCTAGGGGTGCTTTCCTCCTAGAATCTGGCGTCGTTTTTGAAAGCCACTGCTGAGCTGACAGGCAGCGGGTCAGCTCGGGACTTTTACGCTGCTAGGTCCGTCAGCGACTTGTTCGCGTGAGCGCTGGGGCCGAAAACAACGCATTGCGAACTGCACCCGGAGAATACTTGGGC